>JBJFHV010000449.1:0-6659 GCA_051894015.1 Acutalibacteraceae bacterium
AAAAAGCTAAATCAAAAAGTACAAGCTAACAATTAGTGAGATAAACTAAAATTTATCTAAACCAACAAAGGAGTGAGAAAATATGACCGTCTGGGGACTTACGGGAAAAAGCGGTTCGGGAAAAACAACCGTCGCAAAACTCCTTGAGAAGAAAGGCTTTTATGTCGTTGACGGCGATGTCCTTGCCCGAAAAGCAGTTGAAAAGGGCTCCCCTGTGCTGAAACAGCTTGCGGACTGTTTCGGCTCTGATATCCTTTTACCCGACGGTACGCTTGACCGCGGGAAAACCGCCGAACGGGCTTTTTCAACTCCCGAAAATACAAAGAAGCTAAACTTAATCACGCACGGTGAAATCGATCGCCTGTTTTCGCTTGAAATGGAAAAAGCCAAAAAAGCGAGGTATGAAAACTGTCTTTTTGATGCGGCGGCACTTCTTGAAAGTCCGTCTAAGGCAAGATGTGATAAAATAATCGTGGTAACGGCTCCGCTTGAAGTAAGACTTCGGCGAATTCTTTCCCGGGACGGGATTACCGAACAGGAAGCGCTTCGAAGAATCAACGCCCAAAAAAATGACGAATATTATTTCAGCCGCGCCGATATACTGATAAGAAACTATCCGCCGTTTTCACTCGAAGAAGAGATCGGAAAAATCGGATAGAAACCGAAAAAGGAGATGTCTTAGGACTGTTTTTATTATGAGCAAAAAATCAAAAGCTTTTATAGTTTGCACTTTCGTTGTCATCGTTGCGGCGATTGTTGCCGTGATTTTCCATTTCGGGAGAAGCTCGGTAACAAAAACATTATATCCGACCGAATATTCCGAATTTGTCGAAACTTATTGCGAAGAATATAATCTTGAAAAATCTTTTATTTATGCCGTGATTAAGTGCGAAAGTAATTTCGATAAAAATGCCGTTTCGGCAGTGAACGCAAAGGGACTGATGCAGTTGATGCCCGACACATTCGACTGGCTGAAAATGCGTCTGAAGGAACCTGAACTTTCCGACGAGATGATGTTCGATCCCGAAACGTCAATCCGATACGGCTGTTATCTTTACCGGTATCTGATCGATGACTTCGGCGACGTCGAGGTCGCCGTCGCCGCTTACCACGCAGGCCTCGGTAATGCCGCTAAGTGGCTGAAAAACAAAGAATACTCCGACGACGGAAAGACACTGAAAAAAATACCGTTCCCGTCAACGGAGCAATATGTAGAAAAGGTCATGAAAACCAAACAAATTTATGAGGATTTGTATGATTTATAAATTTTGAGTAATTTGCTTCAAGGAGGACTTATTATGAGCAAAGAAAAAACAGAAGCCGAGCTTTTAAAAGAAAAGCTTTGCTTAAAAAAGGATCATTTTGATGAGCGTTTCGCGGAAGAGACCGGAAAGGCAGACGAATTCTGCGTCGGCTACATGGACTTTCTCGCTTGTGCGAAAACCGAGCGCGAATGTAACGCCTACATTATCGAAAAGGCAAAGAAAAACGGCTTTACCGCTTTTGACCGAACGAAAAGCTATAAGCCCGGCGATAAGGTTTATTACGACAACAGAGGCAAGGCGGTTATTCTTGCCGTAATGGGTAAGAAAGGGGTCACCGAAGGCGCAAAAATCGTTGCTTCTCATATCGACTCTCCTCGTCTTGACCTGAAGCCGACACCGCTTTATGAGGATACGGAGCTTGCGTATTTTAAGACACACTATTACGGCGGTCTTCGTAAATATCAGTGGGGCGCGATTCCGCTTTCGCTTCACGGTGTACTGGTCAGAAGCGACGGTACAAAGGTTACCGTAAACTTAGGCGAAAAAGAGGGTGAGCCGAAATTCGTTGTGACGGATCTTCTTCCGCACCTTGCCAAAGAGCAAAGCAAGCGCACCCTTTCCGAGGGACTCAAGGGCGAAGAACTCAATATCCTGATCGGCAGTCGTCCGTTCAAGTCCGACAGCGGCAGTGAGCTTGTCAAGCTGAACATCCTGAAGCTTCTCAACGAAAAATACGGAATTGTTGAAGAGGACTTTATCTCGGCGGAGCTGGAGCTTGTTCCGGCGTTCACCGTTGACAGTATCGGCTTTGACGAAAGCCTGATCGGCGGCTACGGCCACGACGACAGAGTCTGTGCTTATCCCGCTTTTGAAGCACTTTTCAGCCTGACGGATGCTCCCGAGCATACAGCAGTCGCGGTTCTTGCCGACAAGGAAGAAATCGGCTCGGACGGCAATACGGGTCTGAACTCGTCGTATCTTAAATATTTTATTGCTGATCTTGCGGCTCTTGACAACATGGAGGGCAGACACGTTCTTTCGATGAGCGAATGTCTTTCCGCCGACGTCAACGCAGGCTTTGACCCGACCTTTGCTTCGGTTCACGATAAAAATAACGCCGCTTTCCTCAACCACGGCGTCGTCGTTACGAAATATACCGGCTCAAGAGGAAAGTCCGGCACCTCGGATGCAAGCGCAGAGTTTGTCGGCAAGGTCAGAAAGATCCTTAACGATGCTTCTGTCTGCTGGCAGACCGGTGAAATGGGCAAGGTTGACGAGGGCGGCGGCGGAACCGTTGCGATGTATATTGCGAACCTCGACGTCAATGTAGTTGATCTGGGTGTTCCCGTTCTTTCCATGCATTCGCCGTATGAAATCGTCGCAAAGTCCGATGTGTACAGCACATTCAGAGCGTGCGAAGCGTTTTACAAGTCGGAATAAAAGAAAAATCTGCGCCGTCAGACTGTTGACAAACGCAGAAAAACAGCATATAATAGTGACGTAAGAGTACTGCGATAAGCGGTCTCAAATTGCGTATTTATATTAAGAAACACCGCAACTTGGGAATGAGGCGGTGTTTCTTAATTTATGTAAAAATTAAGACCTTTTGTTATCCGAAAAAATCTCGTAACAAAGGGAGATAACTGCTGTAAGCATTGTAATGAACAAAATAAGTTCAGATAATGTTACCATTGTTATCACCTCCCTTTCGGGAGACCGCCTACCGTTTATGTAGTACTCTTACGGGCAATTTGTCGAGGACATTATATCACAAAAAGTAAATTTGTGTCAACTTTTCAGAAGTGAGGAATGAAGATGTTCAGGCTTTTCAAGCGTAAAAAGGAAAAAGAGCAAATGATTGAAGACGGCGACCGTCATTTTGATGAGGTGTGGAACGCCGACTTTGATAAAATATGGACGTTTCCCGACACGAACGATTTTGTCATCGGCATGTACAGCCACTTTTGCCGCAAATCCGACTGCGGCGAAAGAACCGATGCTTTCTCCAAACCGGAGCGGGTGTTCTTCGCCTGCCTTGAGATGTTTCACGAAGTAAACAACGGTGGATTTGAGCAATTCTTTTATCATGCAAACAGTGATTTTATCGGAGACTACGAAGCGGCATTCCATGAAATCGGGGCTGATGAAGCCGCCGTTATCTGCAAGAAAGCGATTGAATGCTACGGTAAGCCGATTCCCGCTGAAAAGCATGAACGGCAGAGTTTTCTTGACCGATACACGACCGATGCGATCTCGGATTTTCTTCAGGCGTGTGACAGAGACTTCCTTTCGTACACTGACGACATTGAGCCTCTTTTGTATCAGTACGCGGTGAAAAACAAAGACAGCTTCACAAGATAATCTGCACAGTAATTTCTTGTTTTTTCCGAAAACTTTTTTCATTTTTGCCCCTTGCCAAAATCCCGGAAAACAGGTACAATTAAAGTAATCGAGCAGCGAAATGCGTAAGTCCGGATGGATTTGCCGTTTCGCTGTTTTTTTGTTTTCAGAGAAAGGAATGAATACCAAATGGAAAAGAATACGACCCATTCTCCGCTCGGAAGTGAAAAGCTCGGGAAGCTTATGAGAAAATACTCCGTCCCGTGCATTATTTCGCTTCTCGTCGGTGCACTTTACAACATCGTTGACCAGATTTTTATCGCAAACGCCGATTATCTCGGCTCGTTCGGTAATGCGGCAAATACCGTCGTTTTTCCGCTTACCGTTATCGCCCTTGCTGTTGCCGTTATGCTCGGAGACGGCTGCTGTGCTTTTGTCAGCATCAGCTTGGGTCAGAAAAACACCGAAAAGGCCAACCGAAGTGTAGGCAACGCTGTTTTGCTGGCAGTGATTTCAAGTCTCATTTTAACCGCTGTCTATCTGATTTTTAACGACGGCATCATTTCGCTTTTCGGCGCCACCGTCAACGAGGAAACCTATCGTCTTTCAAAAGAGTATTTCTTTTATATTTCTCTCGGCATTCCCTTTTATATGTTCGGTCAGGCGATGAACCCGATTATAAGAGCGGACGGTTCTCCGCGGTTTGCCATGGCGTCGACGCTTCTCGGAGCAGCGGCCAATATTATCCTTGATCCGATTTTCATTTTCGTGTTCAAGTGGGGTATGATGGGTGCGGCCGTTGCCACCGTTATCGGTCAGATTATCACGGCCGTTCTTGCAATCTGGTATTTGCTTCATACAAAAACCGTGAAGCTTTCCGCTTCGGCTCTTAAAATAGAACTGAATGTTGCTCGCAGAACGGTCACGCTCGGCATTTGCAGCTTTCTGTCCCAGATCTCGCTCGTTGCAGCCATGGCGGCAATCAACAACATGATCAGAAAGTACGGCGCAGTTGACCCCGTATTCAGTCAGGCTGAGTATGCGCAGATTCCGATGGCTGTTGTCGGTATCGTCATGAAATTCTTTCAGATTGTCATTTCCATTGTTGTCGGAATGGCGGCAGGCTGTATTCCGATTGTCGGCTACAATGTCGGTGCAGGGCTTCAGAAGAGAGTCAAAAATCTTTTCACTAAGCTGCTTTTGTGTGAAGCATCTGTCGGCGCGGTTGCTTTCGTGATCGTTGAAGTGTTCCCGAAAGAGCTGATCAAAATTTTCGGCGCTTCCGGCGAAAGTGTGTATTACACCGATTTTGCGGTGAAGGCTTTCCGGATTTATCTTTGTATGATCATTTTTGCCTGCGTGAACAAGGCGGCGTTTATTTTTCTTCAGGCAATGGGAAAAGCAGGGGAGTCCACCTTACTTTCCATGGTTCGTGAAATTGTTTTCGGAGTCGGTTTTGCGTTGCTTTTACCTGCTTTCTTCGGCCTTGACGGCGTTCTTTACTCCATGCCTGTGTCTGATGCGCTGACTTTTGTGATTTCGGCGATCATTATTTTCCGGACCTACCGACAGCTTAGTCAAAATAAGGCCGGCGCCGTGGCAGTCCGGTAAAAACCGCATGAATGCGGCCACCGGGCGGAATATAAAAAAGCGAAGGCTCTGAAACGGAACACTTCGCTTTTTTATTTTATTCCTTGTTATTCATTACTCAGCCATTCAAGAACGGGAGCAAGGTTTTCTTCACTTACAAAATCCATTCCCTCTTCAAAGGCTTCCAGCACTTTCCGGCTGTCGGGGTCATTGCTTTCCTTGAGTTTGGATCTCATCATTTTGACCATCATGCCCATCATCATTTTGTACATTCCCTTGAGCTTCGAAAGATCGAAAGCCCCCTGTAAAAAGAAAAACGGTTCGATGATTTTGTTCTTTTCTTTGATATCGGCTTCGGCTTTTTCACCGGGAAGCGTTCCGACGGCGCAAACGGCTTTGAGGGAACCGAAGGCTTCTCTTGCCTGTTCAAGTCCCTGAACGGAACCTGCCATTACCCAGCCGAGATAGATGATTTCGCTTTCCTTTTCGACTGAGGCGGCGTCACTGAGGGCAAAAACGGGAAAGCCGGTTTTTTCGCCGAGCATTTCGGCATATCTTTTGGTTGAACCTGTGTTGGTTGTGTATACGATAGCGGTCATTGTTGATACTCCTTTTCCGGCGAAAATTCACCGTTGTTATTGATATTTTCTGCCGACGTGAGGCCGGCTTTTTCATGCTTTCGAAAGATCAAGGCGGCGATGAAAAGGGCGAACGAAATGAGAAGAAAAGCATTACCGAAATTTTTCGGAAGCGTATCGGCCGAAAAAAAGTACTTCAGACCGAAATAAACCATGTGCTGAATAAGATTCGTTATCAGCGCGATTGCGGCTAGTTTCAGAAGCTCTTTGTGACTGCCTTGATAAAAAAGCCGACCGTTATACTCCTCAATTCCCTTTGCGGTTTTTCGAAGCTGAAAAAAGAAAAAAATACTGATAAATATTCCGAAAAAGGTCGGAATATACGAGGCAAAAACGCGGGCAACGGGGATGTCCGCCGTACCCTCCATGGCGGAAGCGGCAAATGCTCCGGGTAAGTCGGTGGCGGAAATTGTCGTTTTGTCAAAAATCAGCGTTAAAACCCCGTATGTGAAAAGACCGCCCGAAAAAGTCATAATCGAGCCGATCATCAGCAGTGTTGCAAGAACTTTCACCGCTTTTGCGACAGAAAGGACGGTATTGCTCTCTTTTTCCATTTGCATCACCTTTGAGATTATAGCACGGTTTTCCTGTTCCGTCAACAAAAGAAAAGGCTGTCCGTATCGGAAACGGAACAGCCTTTTGCTGTCAGTCTGAAATCTTGCTCAAAAATGCCTTGAGCCGTTCGGTTTTCGGGTTGCCGATCACGTCTTCGGCCTTGCCCTCTTCGGCGATAATGCCGTCGTCCATAAAGACGATATAGTCCGAAACCTCTTTGGCAAAGGTCATCTCATGCGTGACGATGACCATGGTCATGTGCTCCTCGACA
>JBJFHV010000450.1:0-6596 GCA_051894015.1 Acutalibacteraceae bacterium
TTGAAATTGCCAAAGACGACGAGCCTTGTTTCAAAGAAGACACCCGTCAGGGAGTTGCAGTCAGCTATATTTCGAAAGCATTACCCGAATCGGCGTAAAACAAAAAGTCGCAGACCGAAAGGAATGCGACTGTACATAACTAAAATCTATATCAAGCTCTGTTTTAAGCAAAAAAAATTGAGTATTCACAGGTCAAATCCCTTATGAATACTCAAAATGGTG
Organism: Acutalibacteraceae bacterium; assembly: GCA_051894015.1. Taxonomy (GTDB): domain Bacteria; phylum Bacillota; class Clostridia; order Oscillospirales; family Acutalibacteraceae; genus UBA6857. Next base: position 223 of record JBJFHV010000450.1, read on the forward strand.
CGGATGACGGGACTTGAACCCACACAGTATTGCTACCACTAGAACCTGAATCTAGCGCGTCTGCCAATTCCGCCACATCCGCATATGAACTTGATTTTATACGTAACGGATATGATTTCATTTCAAATCATATCCGTCAATTGGTGGAGATAAGCGGGATCGAACCGCTGACCTCTTGAATGCCATTCAAGCGCTCTCCCAGCTGAGCTATACCCCCAAGTGCTTTGTTATATTATCACAGATTCAAACAATTGTCAAGCATTTTTTTGATTTTTTGCTTTCAATATACAAATACAGGTTTCTATCATCTTTTACTGAATTTTTTCGCTTTAATGAACATCTTAATAAATTTTATTAACAGCTATTAAATAAAAATTAAGAATGAATAATCATGATTAAATAAGCGTTGTGTTTATTGATTTTACACTATTTTTGACATATACTCTCTTGCGAAAGAGGTGGCATATATGTCTGAAAACGAAAATCCAATCAAGTTCTGTTTTAATAACTACGTTCTGCTCTTTATAGTCAGCAGCCTTTTGGGCTTCACGGTTGAGACACTGTGGTGCCTTATTAAAAACGGATATATCGAAAGCAGGAAATCTCTTGTGCTCGGCCATATGAGTATCGCTTACGGAATGGGTGCCGTTTTGCTGACTTTGATTCTCGTCCGGTTCCAATCGGCTTCCGCCCTGAAAATTTTCCTTGTCTCATTTGTAACCGGCACGGTAACGGAATATATCTGTTCTCTCGGGCAGGAAATCATTTTCGGCTCGGTTGCGTGGGATTATTCCCACCTTCCTCTCAATATCAACGGCAGGGTCTGTCTTCTCTACTCTGTGTTCTGGGGCGTTCTCGGTCTGGCCTGGACAAAATTTGTCATTCCGTTTATGGGGAAGGTTTTCTCCGGCATACATCTGCCGCATGAAAATGTTCTGGTCGGGATTTTTCTTGTATACTTTGCGTTCAACTGTATGCTTTCGGCGGGCGCCGCTTTGAGAATGAACGAACGAGACGCAGGCAAGGCCCCGTCAAATTCCGTTGAACAGTTTTTCGACACACATTATCCCGATGAAAAAATGCATAAAATTTATGCCAATTCAAGAAATGTTGAAGATATTGATGCGAGAAATTCTCAATCTCAGAAAAATGCAACAAGTTAATTGAGCAGTGCTGATCCGAGCGTTTTCAGCATATCATCACAGTTTTCAATTTCAAAGCCGGTTACGGAAAGCAAAAGCAGCGAATATTCGCCGTCTCTTCCTGCCGGCTTAATTTTTATTCCCTTTTTTAATGCTTTTTCGGTCAGTTCCTGACTCGACAAATCGGTTTTCATCTTTACTTTTATCAGATAACCTGCCTCACAGCGCTCGAAAAGCAGAAGATCTCCGAACATCTGCTCCGCCCTTGCGCAGATAGACCGAGACTTTGCCATATATTGCTTTTGTTGTTTTCTGATCTGATAGGAAAGATGACCGTCGCGAAGATACTGACAAAGAGCGATCTGTTCTGTCTTGGAAGCCGTCTGATTATAATATCTCCCGCATTTTTTATATTCGTCCGACAACACCGTAGGCAAAACCATGAAGCTGATTCTGATCGAAGGAATCAAAAGCTTTGAAAAAGTGCCGATATAAACCACTCTGCCCTCGCTGTCCAGACTTTGAAGTGAGGGCACCAGTCTTTGATAATACCGGAACTCACTGTCATAGTCGTCCTCGATTATCAGACAGTCGTTGTCTTTTGAAAAACCTAAAAGCTCGGCGCGTTTATCCATTTTCAATACGCTTCCCCAGACATCGATATGTGACGGCGACGCGTATATTATGGATCCGTAAGGTATTTGTGAAAGTGCATCGTACTGCGCACTGCTGACTTTTTTTCCGTGATCTTCGAATACGGCTTTGCCCTGTGCAAACTGAGGACCCAGGAACGTCACGTTTTGCCTCGCTTTCGTGATCGCGCAAAGAATGGCAATCAGGCTTTGCGTACCCGCGGCAATCACGATTTGCTCCGGAGAACAGATCACCCCTCTTTGCCGGTTGACATAGGAACAAATTGCCTCTCTCAGATCATACTCACCCTGCGCCTCACCGTAGCTTAAAAGGCGTTCGTCCTGTCGCAACGCACTTTTTATATACCTTCGCCAAAGAGCAAAATTGAAACTGTCTTTATCTCCCGAAGAGGAAACAAGATCATATTTGATTTCACTTTTCGTTTTATCGGTTTTCATCGTCTGTGCCTCGGGAGAGGAAAGTCGGGAGAAATCAATTGAACTGACATAATATCCGCTCTGACTTTTTGCAATAATATATCCCTCCGCCGAAAGAAGCGAATAGGCCGTCTCAACGGTGGTCCGGCTCAAAGAAAAGCTTTCGGCACAGGCTCTGACTGACGGGAGCTTATCACCCGGCCGGAGGCTTCCGTCGGATATCAGCTTTTTAAATCGTTCATAAAGGAGGATATATTTCTTTTTGTTTTTCATCTTTTCATCATGAAAAATCGGTTCTCCCATTGTGCTGACCTCCTTGTATTTTAAAATATCACGGAACGCTTCAAGACAGTTTACTGTTATTATACGCATAACCGAAAAAGAATCAAGTATATTAACATACAAACTGACCCTTTAAAAATAATCGAAATTGTGTATTTTAACAGTGACAGATTTTGTGTATAGTATAGGCATTAAATCAGAAAATCTCACGGAAGCAAAAAAGACGGACGTGAAAAAAGGAGACTTGTTTTATGAAAAATGAAAGATTTGAGCTGAACAAAAACCTTGCACAGATGCTCAAAGGCGGCGTTATCATGGACGTTACCACACCCGAGCAGGCAAAAATCGCCGAAGCGGCCGGCGCCTGCGCCGTTATGGCTCTTGAAAGAATCCCGGCCGATATCCGTGCCGCCGGCGGTGTGTCCCGCATGAGCGACCCGAAAATGATCAAAGGAATTCAGAACGCCGTTTCGATCCCTGTTATGGCAAAATGCCGCATCGGTCACTTCGCCGAAGCGCAGATTCTTCAGGCGATTGAAATCGACTACATCGACGAAAGCGAAGTTCTTTCTCCTGCTGACGACAAGCACCACATTGACAAGACCAAATTCGACGTTCCCTTTGTCTGCGGTGCCAAAGACTTGGGTGAAGCGTTAAGAAGAATCAATGAAGGCGCTTCCATGATCCGCACCAAGGGCGAACCGGGCACCGGCGACGTTGTACAGGCTGTCCGTCATATGCGTATGATGCAGTCGGAAATCCGCAGACTGGTTTCCATGGCAGAGGACGAGCTTTTTGAAGCCGCCAAACAGCTTCAGGTTCCGTATGACCTTGTTCTTTATGTTCACGAAAACGGTAAGCTTCCGGTTGTAAACTTCGCTGCCGGCGGCGTTGCCACACCGGCCGATGCCGCTTTGATGATGCAGCTTGGTGCAGAAGGCGTATTCGTCGGTTCCGGCATATTCAAATCCGGCAATCCGGAAAAGAGAGCGGCCGCTATCGTAAAAGCCGTCACAAACTTCACCGACGCAAAAATGCTGGCAGAGCTTTCCGAGGATCTCGGCGAAGCAATGGTCGGCATCAATGAACAGGAAATTGAAATTCTTATGGCAGAGAGAGGAAAATAATAATGCAAATAGGCGTCCTCGCCTTACAAGGCGCTTTTATTGAGCACCGGCAGATGCTTGAGAAGCTCGGCGTTGACTCGTTTGAAATCCGTCAGAGAAAAGACATCGAGCGGCCGTTCGACGGACTGATTATCCCGGGCGGTGAAAGCACGGTTCAGGGCAAGCTTCTTCGGGAATTGGATCTTTTCGACCCGTTAAAAGAAAGAATCGAAAGCGACCTGCCTGTTTTCGGCACCTGCGCCGGTCTTTTGCTTCTTGCAAAAGAAATCAAAAACGACACAAGAAAGCACTTTGCCGTCATGGATATCGTGGCCGTACGCAACGCTTACGGCAGACAGCTCGGGAGCTTTTCGGCAAAAGGTGAATTCAAGGGAATCGGTGAAATTCCGATGACGTTTATCCGGGCTCCCTATATCGAGTCCGTAAAGGGTGCCTGCGAAGCCCTGGCCGTGATGGACGGTAAAATCGTTGCGGCAAGAGAGGGCAATATTCTTGTCACCGCTTTTCATCCCGAACTCAACGACGATTTGTCGGTACATCAATATTTTCTTGATATGATCTGATCATGAAAAATCGGATCTGTCAACCATTCGCATTTTTTATGAAGTACGCAAATAACAAACAGAAACGAGGGACACCCATGTCAGTAAACACAACGGACAGTCAAACAAAAACCACTTCAAAATCACAGCCCAGACAGATTTCCGTTCTTATGAAAGTGACGGCAACCGCTTTATTTGCGGCGATGACCACGATCTGTATTCTGCTTTTGCATATTCCTACGGGAAGTCAGGGCTATATTCACGTTGCGGACGGCGTTATCTATCTTGCGGCGGCGATTCTTCCCCTGCCCTATGCGATGCTTGCCGGCTCCATCGGCGGCGGTCTTGCCGACCTGCTTTCCGGCTATCCGTCCTACATCATTCCGACGATGATTATTAAAGCCGTCATTGTTTTGACTTTTTCGTCAAAAAGTGATAAGCTTCTTACGAAACGCAATCTGATTGCTCCCGCCCCCGCTCTGGTTCTTACAGTCGTTTTGTATGCAATCGCCGGCTTTGCACTTGATCTGCTTGCCGGTGCCACAAGTCAGGCAGCTTTTGCCGATGCTGTTGCAGGTATGCCGCTGAACGCGCTTCAGGGTGCGGCAAGTGCCGTCTTATTCTACGCTGTCGGTGCGGGTCTTGACAAGCTTGGCTTTAAAAAGAAACTGAAATTCTGAGAAAGGTCCTTTATCGGGATATGGTGCATGATCATGTCGGAAATAAAAAAACAAAGCGAAACTGTTATCAAAGAACTGATTGAAAAAGCAAGACTTCAAAGCGGTCAGCTTCTTGTTATCGGCTGTTCTTCCAGCGAAATCGTCGGCAAAACGATCGGACACGGTTCCTCATTCGAAACCGCCAAAGAGGTTTTCAACACGATATATCCGATTCTTTGCGAAAACGGGATCGAGCTTGCCGCTCAGTGCTGTGAGCATCTGAACCGGGCTTTGATTGTTGAGAGAAAAACCGCCGAAAAACGCGGATATGAAATTGTCAACGTTTTTCCTCAGCCGAAAGCGGGCGGCTCGTTTGCCACATCGGCTTACGAGGGCTTTGACGACCCGGTTGCGGTTGAATTTGTCAAAGCCGACGCCGGTCTTGACATCGGGCTTACCCTGATCGGTATGCATCTGAAACATGTTGCCGTACCCGTAAGGCTTTCTCTTGACAAAATCGGCGAAGCACACATTACCGCCGCACGGACAAGACCGAAATATATCGGCGGCGAAAGAGCGCATTATAATGAGATGTGAGAATTCTGATGTCAAATATTAGATGTTAGACATCAGATAACAAACGCCCGGGAAGGTGCCGACCTGCCCGGGCGTTCTCATTAACTTTTCTAAGACTGTTTTTTCTTACCAATCTCAAAATAATCAAGACAATAATGACAACGAAAATTAAATACATCGCAAGCGTTTTCAAAATTGTAACAGCGCAGGCAAAAGTTGAAACTGCCTGAGAAAAACTGCGTGTGAGCATAATAACACTAAAAATATTCTCACAATAATCACTGACAAACAACAAAGCAGAAAGAACCAATAATGCCTTGTTTTTAACTTTGAGTTTCTTGAAAACCGAAATGAAGAATACCGAGTAAACAATCGGATAAAGAAAATCCAAAGGTAGCTGCTTATGAAGATACACATCAAGGCCCTGTGGCGAAAGCAGCGAAACAAACTGTTTTGCCTGTTGATAGGTATAACCGAAAGTCATGTCAAACGCTCTTAACCCACCGGTTCCGCTTTCAATTTCCGGAATAAAAATGAAGTTCATAACCATGCAGATTGTCAGAGTGAGAACACCGGAGATAATAAGAATCAGATTTTGAATTCTTTTGTTTTTCATAATACAACACTCTTTATATAAGGATGAAATGAATTATATCACAAATGCACATACAAATCAAATTGCCGAAAAATTTCATCTAACTTAAGTTAAAATATTGTATCATTTTGATATCAACACTCTTCATCCCCGATTTTCCTTAGCGGTAGACATTCCGGCGCAAATTATGGTATAATAATTTAACAGATAACGGAAAGCCTTCCCGACAGAAGCGGGGAAATCAATCAATAAGGAGTTATGAATTATGGAAATTATGCAAGCAATGAAATATCGTCACAGTGTCCGCCAATACACCGACAAGCCCCTTGACGGTCAGATTATCAGAGAATTGCAGGCTGAAATTGATTTTTGCAACAAGTC
>JBJFHV010000451.1:0-6587 GCA_051894015.1 Acutalibacteraceae bacterium
AAAACGCATATCTCCGTTTTTTTCGAATTTTACATCTTTCGGCAGTTCAAGGCCCACCTCATAAAACGCACGCGGATCGACGGCGTCAAGCCAATCGTAGCCGAGTTCGTTTCGGTTCTGCTTTTCATAAACGGTTACGTCAAAGCCGCCTTGTGCAAGTTTGGCCGCGGCGACAAGACCGCCGTGACCCGCACCGGCGACAACAATTTTTTTACCCATATCAAAAACACACACGAAAAGCCGCAAAGCCGCAGACCTTTCGCCCTTTCATATAATATTATCTTCAATTATTTTTTAACCTAAACCGAGGATTGATACCATATTCTACCACAAAACGCGTCATATGTAAAGAATCAACAAAAATATTGCGCTTCAGGAGGTGATAAATGGAAATTTTTTTGGATTTTCAATTGACAAACGCTTTATTATATCTTATAATTCAAGTGTATCGTTGTATACAAGGAAGTTTCGTATACATCATTTTCACTTTCAAGGAGGCAAATTCAATGAAAAAAGCATTATCATTACTGCTCAGCGTGCTGATGATCTTCTCATGTATGACCGTTGCCGTTTTTGCAGAGAATGAAACTCCCGATCCGGCTGTCTATTATACGATCAAGTTCGTTGACTGGGACGGAACGGTTCTTCAAAGCGAGCCTGTAGCGGCCGGTGAAGTTGTTGCCGCTCCCGCCAATCCGACAAGAGCTTCTGAAGACAAAAATGTTGAGTATGTATTCAAAGGCTGGTCTGCTGACGGCGGTAACACAATCTATCACGCAGGAACAATCCCCATTGCAACAGGGGACGCAACCTACACGGCAATTTACGCTGAAAACAAAAAAAGCGACAACCTTACCTTCTGGCAGCTTGTTCAGTCTATCTTCGCAAGAATCAACAAGATCTTCGAGTACTTCTATGAGATCTTCGGAAGAAATAATCCGTATCTTTAATCATTAACATAAAAACGTCCGACCGGCTCGAAAGAGCCGGTCGGTTTTTGCTGTTAATTAATTTTAAAAAACAACCAAATCAGGATTAAATCTTCCGTTCTGTTTGAACACGCCCAAAGGCAACACTTCGTTATCGTCGTTATGCTGTCTTTTCCAATTCTCTGCCAATGTTTTCAATTCTTCGGCTGTTATTAATAGAATTATCGTATCGTTCGACATTGCATATTTTGCGCACTCTCTTTGAGAGTCGTCAGTAAACGAGGGTCCTATTACCATAAACACTGCAACAGGTTTTGACGAGTTTTTAATATATCTATCAAACTGTTTAATGTGGTCAACTAATGACACACTACTTTCTTTTGATTTATTGTCCCACATTATGAGTTTATCATTAAATGACAGAATCCCGTCAGGATGCTCAGTACCGCTCATTATTAATGGTTTTATTTTGAAAATTTTTTCAAAAATATAATTTGTTGCTTCTTCAAATTTATGTTCGCATTCAAGATCTTTATTAATGATTCCCTGTTGCCGCAAATCGCTTAATTTTCTTGAAGCTAAATCAGTATAGAAGTGAAATAGTATTTCTCTTTCATCGGTTTCTGAACATTGTATTTGCTTTATTTCGTCATAATATGAAATTATTCGATTTATCATTTCACTTTTTGTACCGTAACTGTTGATCCCCAATGAAACACACCAGTCAGATAGAGTGCTTCTGTCCAAGCCACCATTTGCTGAAAAACCACCAAGCAATTGATGTGCAGTGAGATATTTGAACACCAGTTCCTGCAATTGTTGCATATTGGCATATTTGGGAACTTGAACACCAGCTTTTGTAAGAATTTCAGAAATATATGCTTTATTTTTTACATATTTTGATTCAAGTAATTTCGAATACGAGGCTTCCTTAATATCTACTCCAAAAACAGATCTTAAAACTCCTGCGACCTCACTCGGTATAGCGTCATAATCAATTCCGTTGGAATCCCTTATAGATATTATTAAACCTTTCATTTGCATAAGTCGCCGAACATTAGCAATACTATCGCGACTATGTAGAACATTACCGTGCGTTGGAAATTTTCCAATTTGAGCTTCAAAGATTTGATGATTCTTATCTGAAATATTTAATCTTTTTCGTATTTTATTTATTAAATTTTGTTCATCTATAGAAATATCATCGTTTTTGTCCCAAGCAGCTTCAACAACAAATTTATAAAATTCAATGCTTTCATCTTCATTTTTTAATGAAAACTCATTTGCTAAATCAACTATATTTTTCTCATAAGATATTATTTTATCTTCACATACATGTTGATTTTCAACAAAATCGTCAGAATTTAAAAGAACATTATAAATAAAAATTCTGAACAATATTCTGATATTTCTATCGGGGTGGAGTTCGAACGATTCAACAGCTTTTTCCACATTCTCTCTGTTGAAAAATTGCGGTGCTGTTTTTATCGTTGCGGCCTTAAGTTCATCAAATGACAATCTTTTATAGTCAATAACATATTCATTTGCAAATCTTTTTAAATCTAAAAAAGTTGAAACATTATTAATACAGTCATTTAAATTCACAAGATCACCCCAAAATCTAATAATTTAATTTTATTATATCACAGAAAAATTACAAATGCAATATACAGAAAACCGGTTCAAGAAAGAGCCGGTTAATTTAAATATACAAGTAATTATGATAAGATTACTTATCAGTTAAGCGGATTCTTCTGACATTTAGCATTTACGGCAATACATTTCTGAATAATGTCTATGATCAGCTCAATCGAGTCTGAGCAATCGTTTTCAAGCCATCTTGTCACAATTGCCATCAGTCCGTGCAGATAAAAAGCAAGAATATACTCACTTTCATCCGACGTAAAATTGAATTTTTTCATAACAGGCTCGAAGATGTGATGAAACAATTTGCGATAAGTTTCGTCCAATCGGAGTATGGCCGCATTTTCAATAACGGTACGGAATAGCCGTTTGTTTTCCCTGATATATTGAAGATACGGGGTAAGGTATCTCGGGGTCACAAAGATCAGCTCATCAAGATCGCAGTCCGTTTTGAGTTCGGTAAATCCATCGGATTCGGATTTCATATAGGTCAAAAAATGGCTGTTGACATATTCCATGCTTTCGTCAAGCAGATCGTAAATACTTTCATAGTGCAAATAAAAAGTTGAACGGTTCACATGCGCTTTTTCACAAATCTCTTTCACTGTGATATAGCTGAAGTCTTTTGTCTCAAGAAGCGAAAGAAATGCCTTGTCCATTTTTACGGCGGTATTAAAATACTTGCTTTCTGATTTATTCATGGGTTTTGACATTGTATCAGCCTCCGACCTGACTGTTATTTTTCGCTTATTTCCTTTGCAAGCTGTACAATTTCAAAAGCATATTTCTGCTTTCCCTTTTCCAACAGCTTTTTGTAAATCGGATAGTTCAGTCCGATGCCGACAAATCCGATCAGTCCGACGATGACACCTAAGGTGACCATAACCGCCGTTCCGCTTCCGATCACTTTCATGGAAAGGCACATTCCGGTTCCCGCAATAAGAGCCGAGACCGTTCCGAAAGTATAGGCGAAAATGTTTGCGGGAAGCTTTGCCTTCTGGTCAAGCTTTCTTAAAGCGACAACCTTTGCAGTGTCCTTCGGTGCGTATTCATTGGCAATTTGTTCAGCATAAATTTTATCAGTATCCATATCTGATAACCTCCTTTTCTTTGATAACTGGATTATATCAGTACCGATCAAAAAACGGAACAACACGCGCTTTCAACCGTGTTGATTTCAGAAATTTTTTTGTGTTATTATATCATATTTTCTTTGTCTTGCAAAACCCGTTTGTCCGTGCTATACTGAAACGGCAAATAAATACCGAAAGGAACCGCTATGAACCGAATCCGACTCTTTTCTTCGGGCGCGCTTTTCCTGTTCGCGGTCTATTGTCTGATCGCCGCTCCCGAGCTTCCGTTTTCCATGCCGACCTGGGTCAACATTCTCGGCACGGTCTATTTTGCCGTTTTTCCGATTAAAGACCTGTTCGCATTTTCGACCAACAACACCTACAAAGGGCGGCAATTCAAAAAGTATTACGAACCCGTCAGGCACTTAGACCAAGAGAAGTTTGACGCACTTGTCAAACGATATAACCGTGCGGCGGTTTATTCGATGCTTTTCTGGCTCTCTTATATGAGTGTTCCGTCCGTTCTTTATCTCATGGGAATAATCGGCCGGGAATGGATCTTCTTTTTCTTTGCGCTTTCGAATTTTGCTATCTTTTTCGCTGTTTTCGGCTGGTGTCCGATCAACAAGCTTTTTCTCAAAACCAACTGCTGTAACGAATGCCGGGTCTATAACTGGGACAGCTTTTTTCAGTACAGCTTTTTGATTCTGATCCCGAACGTTTATACCGTCACTTTGTTTTTACTCGGCTGCGCTTCGCTGATCAAATGGGAAGTTGCCGTTCACCGCCACCCCGAACGGTTTTATAAAATCAGCAACGCCTGTCTGTCATGCGATAAATGCGACATGGAGGGCTGTAAAAAGGGGCGAAAAAAGTTTTTCAGCCGGAAGCTGAAATAAAAAATGCTGACGCAGTCAAACCCGATTGCGTCAGTTTTTTTCTTGTTCAATTGATTGATTTCTGCCTTACAATTCCGCAGAACATGTAGTCTGCCATTGTGAGCGCTTCTTTTTCAATATGGTCGAACATTTCAATATCCGCCGGATAGTCGCCCCGCAGACGCAAGACAACCTGCTTTTCCGTCATTTCAAGATGCCGGTACATCATGTGTTTCCACTTTTCTTCACTCCAGCAGGGATTGAGCGAGCATAAGAAAGCGGCGATCCGGTCTGCGTTTTTGTACCATCTTCGGCGCGCGTCGTCAACCGCCTTCCGGTTTTGATTTTTCGCCGCGTTTACAAGCTCCGCCCCGATTGTAAGATGCTCGGTAAACAGCATCTGAAACGCTTCGGCGGCCTTCTGACCGTACAGCGGACAAAGCATATGGGCAAAATCTACGGGATTGCGAAGAAGCCGCTCCTGAACGTTCTTCAGGTCCGGCAGATCCGACACAGTACTGATAATAAAGAACCGTGTCCAATAGACGTGCTGTTCCCAAAGACTTCTGATCTGATTCATCAGACAAATTTTTCGGTTGTTTGATTCACTGCGCATATCATTACTCCTGTCATAAATGTTTTCGTTTCATTCTATGCACAGACAAAAAATACAGTGACTCTTCTTATCGTAGCGACAAAAAATGTTACCGCTCATCCGTAAGCTCCTTTAAAATTTCATCGCTCTTTTCTTTGACAAACATTTTACCGCCCTTTTCGCTCGCCGTCATAAAACAATGAATCGCCTTGACGGTTTCGCCCGACTGCTTGTAAACCAGTCCACGGTAATAGGCCCAAAGAGCCTCACTCATCGGAGTTTCCGAATCCGCTTTGAGGCTGTCTGCCCGCATTTTTGCTTCTTCAATGTTTCCGTTTAAAAGATCGGAAAGCATATGAAGCTGTTCGGCAATCTTTCCGGCGTCCTCTTTCTCCCGTTTGCGTTTCAAAAGAGCGGAATATCTGACCATTTTTTCGGTTTCGGAGGCAAGAATTTCCTTGCTGCCTGTCATCGCCGCCGTTCTTGCCCGATTGGTCGCCGGATAATACAGGAGCTTCGGTTTGTTCAGCTTTTCTATTTTCTAGCAGTATTGTAAACAATCATCAAAATTTCCGGTCAGGTAAGCAACACTTGCCTGCCATGTCAAAACCGACTTTTTGTTCGCTCTGAACACGGAAAAGTAAACCTGAAAATACTTTTCCGGATCACTTTCATAAAGCAGAATCTTCGATATCTGTGCCTTTATCACCATGGAAGCATACAGAAAGAACACGGACAATACAGCAAGAATAAAATAAAAGGCTATCATTGAATATGTAAAAAGCCTTTCGGAATCCTCATAATAGCCGAGTTCCCAAATCACTGCAAACCAACCGAGACACAACAGGATAAGAGAAATAACATATCCGAGAACAGATAAATTACGATACCTTTTAAATTTTCTGATTAAGATTATATTGTCTTCCATAATATTCCTCCCATTCCTTTTTATCTGATTGTATCATAAACATATCACAGCGGTCAATATAATCTGTCAATTTACCAAAGGTCTGTCTGCTTACCGGTTCTCCGCAAGCTAAATAATTTCATAAAAAACCGGGATGTACTCAAACTCAGATTTTTCCCCTGTTACAGCTTGTTTCACCTTATCTTCCGGGACTGATTTGTCGGCAGTAAACCGATTTTGCTTCGCATTAAGAAAAGTCCGCTTTGTTCATCAGAAAACCTGCTCATTTTTTATCAGACTGTTTTTGATTGTTTTTCTAAAGTTTTCAGCGGGATTCTGAAAGGAAATACACCGCAGTCCGTGATATACTGAAAGCAAACCATCCAAGGAGAATTTTTTCTATGGAAAACATTTATCACTTCAACTACAATTATTCCGACTGTATGGTCATGAAACTCGGTATGGCATATCCCGACCCGAAAAAGAAGGGAAAAAGCCGTGTTCAAATGACATTTGAGGACGCGCTTGGCTATATCAGAAAAATTGACAATATGACGCCCG
>JBJFHV010000452.1:0-6572 GCA_051894015.1 Acutalibacteraceae bacterium
CCCGTGAAAGTAGTTTCTTCTACTTGGTATGTGCCCGCGCGGCATTAGCGCAAAGATAGAGATCTAGAAGCGGCTAAATCCAAAAAGTACAAATCAACCATTATCAAGTTAAACAAAAATTTATTGTCAAACAGATTCTAAATTTCTCAACTCCATATCAAAAAACAAGGAAGCGGCTTATAAACAAGTCACTTCCCTTTATTTTATCCGAGCAATTCATTTTGCGCATATTTCGGCATTTTCCCGACAGCCGTTTCATAGCTTTCGTCCGCCATTTTGAAAATGACCTCGTCCGGAACAGCTCCGTCAAGCGGCAGCGTGTTAAAATACGGTTGCTGAACGGGCGGACAGTGGTAGCCTCTTGTAACAACTCCGGGAAACAACATACGATATTGCTCCCCCTGCTCTCTTGTGCAGTTGAATGTTACCGTCTCCTGACCGTGAAGCACAAAAAGCTGAGCAAAAATCTTCCCCTTGCCGTTTTCCGGTTTCACCTTGATAACCGTCGGTTCCGGACCGAACGGATGATCTTCATAGGCGCCGTTTTTCGAAAAGCAATATGCCATTAATTCGGTTAAAGTCATTTTCTTTCGTCAAGCTTCTTTTCCATCGCTTCGATCTCACGAAGCACGCACTCGGGTGACGGGCCGCCTTTGACGGTGCGCTTTTTGACGCAGTTGTCAAGGTCGATGGCATCATAAACGTCTGTATCGAAAATATCACAGACCTTTTTGTATTCCTCGATCGGGAGCGTTTCGAGCGTCAATCCCTTATCAATACAAAGCGCAACAAGTTCGCCCGTCGCCTTGTAAGCGTCACGGAACGGCAAGCCCTTGTATACAAGATAATCAGCGCAGTCCGTGGCGTTGATAAAGCCTTTTGCGGCGGCGTTTCTCATATTCTCTTTGAGGACTCTTGCCGTCTCAAGCATCGGCGCAAACGTGTCAACGCACATCAGAACCGTATCAACCGCATCAAATACAGCCTCCTTATCCTCCTGCATATCTTTGTTGTACGCAAGCGGAATGCCCTTCATTGCAGTCAGAAGCGTCATCAGGTCGCCGAACACCCTGCCTGATTTGCCTCTTACCAGCTCGGCAATATCGGGGTTCTTTTTTTGCGGCATAATACTGCTGCCGGTCGAAAAAGCGTCGTCAAGCTCGATAAACTTGAACTCCCACGAGCACCACATGATGATTTCTTCCGCAAAGCGTGAAAGATGCACCATTACGATGGAAAGCGTCGAGAGAAGCTCGAGCACATAATCACGGTCGGAAACACCGTCAAGGCTATTGTCCGAAACGCCCGAAAGGCCGAGAAGTCCGGCAACATATTCACGGTCAAGCGGATACGTCGTACCGGCAAGGGCACCCGAACCTAAGGGCGAGACCGCCATGCGTTTTTTACAGTCGGAAAGCCTGTCGAGATCACGCATGAGCATACTTGCATATGCCATCAGATGATGACCGAATGTAATCGGCTGGGCACGCTGTAAGTGGGTATAACCGGGCATAACCGCATCATAATTTTCCTTTGCCTTGTTCACAATCACACGCACAAGGTCGGTGATTGACTTTTCAAGCTTTTCGCTTTCGTCAAGCAGATACAGCCGCAAATCAAGCGCAACCTGATCGTTGCGGCTTCTTGCGGTGTGAAGCCGTTTTCCGCTGTCGCCGATTCTGCGGGTCAGTTCCCCCTCAACAAAGGTATGAATATCCTCGGCGGTCATGTCGATCTGAAGCTCTCCGCTTTCGATTTCGGCAGCGATTTCTTTCAAGGAAGCGACAATTTTTTCGCTCTCTGACTTGTCAATGATGCCCTGCTTGCCGAGCATTGTTGCATGGGCGACCGAGCCTCTGATATCCTGTTCGGCCATACGGCAGTCAAAAGGAATCGAAGAATTGAAATCGTTTGTTTTTTTATCAAGTGTCTTTTTAAAGCGTCCTGTCCATAATGGCATGAGACTATCCTCCTTATTAAAGCTTTGCGCCACCCTTTGCGCCCTTTGTGCCGCCGGAAAGGTTCGCCCCCTGAAGCACGTTCGAGTCAAAGGTATAGGTGATGTTTTCGCTTTCACGCTCACGCTTTAAGGAAAGGGAAATCATTTTATCAAGAAGCTTTTTATAGGGAACTCCCTTCGGCTCCCAGAGATAGAACGACAGCGAGCCGGGAATCGTGTTGATTTCGTTGAGCCAGATTTCACCGCTTTTTTCGTCCATCATAAAGTCGATTCTTGAAACGCCGTTACAGCCCAGAACCTGAAACGCCTTTACAGCAAGTGCTTGAATCGTTTCCTTTTGCTCGTCGGTGATATCGGCGGGTATCTTTCGACTAAGTGATGCCATGCCCGCACTGCCGGACTTTGCACCGCCCTTTGTGCCGCCGAGCTTTTGAGGCATTTTTGCGCCCTTTGCGCCTTTCGTTCCGCCGCCGCTTAAATATTTCTCACTGAAATCAAGAATCTCACCGTGGCTGATCGGCTCTTCACATTCGGAGGCTTCGGCTTTTTCGTAGTCGCCGCAGACCGAGCAGTTGATTTCTTTCAGGTTTTGTACCGCTTTTTCGACAAGTACCTTGTCAGCGTAGCAAAAAGCCGTTTCAAGTGAGGAGATGAGCGAGTCTCTGTTTTTTGCTTTTGAAATTCCGATGGATGAGCCTAAGTTGACCGGCTTTACGATCATCGGATAGTCGATTGCCTGCTCAATGCTGGCGATTACGCTGTCGCTGTCCTCGTCATATTGCTTCGAGGTAAAGCACTTACAGTCAAGAACAGGGATATCGTTGTCCTTGAGCACGGTTTTCATGACGTATTTATCCATACCGACCGCCGACGAAACAACGTCACAGCCGACATACGGAATATTGAGCATTTTTAAGTAGCCCTGAAGCGTACCGTCCTCGACATTTGTACCGTGAACAATCGGGAAAGCGATGTCAATATAGTCCACATACGGATTGGAAAAACGCTTGAACGGGTATTTGATGATTTTCGTCTTGTTCTCATCGGAAACCAGAATCACACGCTGACTTTTATTTAAAAGCTGTTTGATGCCGTTTGCGTATTCCTCGATTTTAGCAATTCCCTCGCCGATATAAAACTCGTTGTTCTTTGTGACATAGATGGGAATGACGTCGTATTTTTCGGTATCAAGATAACCGATCGCCTGAATGGCGGAGATAATCGAAATTTCGTGTTCAACGCTTTTTCCGCCGAAAAGAACACCAACCTTGATTTTCATTCATAAAACCCCTTTCGGATCAGTAGTTGTCGGGAAGGTCGTTTTCAAGAAGAATGACCTTCTTTTTGCCGTGGCTTGCCATGGCGTAAACATGGGTAAGCGCCTCGTTGATGGTGGAAGCGACAAAGATCTTATTTTCGTCATATTTTTCGTCAAGAAGTCCGGCTTTGATGGGAACCGCCTGCTTTTTGCCGACAAGAACAACATAGTCGCAGACCTTCGCCGCGTTTTGACCGAACTCACGGTTGAGTTCATCCTGCTTTTCGCCAAGCTCAACCATACCGGGCGTGACGAGGATTTTATAGCCGTCAAACAAGCTGAGTGCTTCAAGTGCCGCCTTAGTTCCGCTCGGGTTCGAGTTATAGGCATCGTCGATGATGGTAACGCCGTTTTTCTCGGAAAGCTCAAGACGGTGCGGAACACCCTCAAGTTTTCTGACCTGACCCTTGAGATCGGAAAGCGGAATGCCGAGCTTGTGGCTGATGGCGATTGCGCCGACAATATTCAATACGTTGTGACGGCCGATCAGTCTTGTTGAATAGCGTTCGGTTTCACCGTCTCTGGTACGGACACTGAAGGATGTGCCTTTTTCACTGACCGAAAGGTCGTAGGCAACATAATCTGCGTCGCCCTCAACGCTGTATGTGATTGCCGGTCTTTTACAACCGTAGTCTTTTATGTTCTGATCGTCGCCGTTTAAAAATAACATTCCGTCCGCCGGCAAAGCGTCGGCAAGCTCAAACTTTGTGCTCTTTACCGCATCAAGCGTCTTGAACGACTCAAGGTGCTGGGGGCCTATGGAGGTGATCACACCGTGCTGCGGATGAACGATATCACAAAGCTCTTTGATGTCGCCGACCCACTTGGCGCCCATTTCGCAGATGAAAATTTCATGCGTCGCTTTCAGCGAGCCGCGGATCGTTTTGACAACACCCATCGGGGTGTTGTAGCTTTCGGGCGTCATCAGAACGTTATATTTTGCCCTTAAAAGCGTGTTGAGATAGTATTTGACGCTCGTTTTGCCGTAGCTTCCCGTAACGCCGATAATCGTAAGGTCGGGACAGGAGGCAAGGATTTTCTTGGCGTCGTTCGTGTAGTGCTTGTTGATCGAAAGCTCAATCGGTTTGTTGATCAGGTTTGCCAGAAGCACAAGCAAGGGCGAAAAAGCATAAAGCAGTACCAATGTAAACGCCGCAATCGTCTGGCGGTTATTTACAAAACAGGGTTTTGACACGGCACACACAACGATTCCGACGAAAACCGCAAGGGTTGCCAACATTCGTTTGACTCTTGCCGTATACACTAAGGGCTTTTTGGCTTTTTTCGGCTTTTCCGCCTTCAATGAAATGGCAAAAATCAAAGCCGTTAAAACCAATTTCAGAGAAATGTTCAGCGGAACAATCACAATGATCAAAAGAATAACGGAAAACGTGGCATGAGGAAGATATTTGCTGTGATTCTCCCGAAGCCATTTTACATGGGTATCAAAACGGTAGGAGTTCAGCTGAAAAAAATGCATCGAGTCAATGACCGACATCGAGGTGCTGACAAGAAACAGCAAAACACATATCAGATAAAGAGTCAGAATCATAAGTAAAATCCTTTCGTTTAAAGCTGAATGTTCATAAAGGAAGCAAGCACTCGCAAAAACTGCGCCTGCTGTTCAAGGAACGAATAGTGTCCCGCATTTTCAAACACAACAAGAGCCGATTCGGGCATCAGCTTTTCCATCAGCTGACCGTCGGAAACAGGCGTTGCATCGTCGTTTCGTCCCCAGATCAGAAGCGTCGGACATTTAACCGACGGCATCAGGTCGGTCAGATCCTCGTTGACGACTTTTACAAGTGTCGCACGCATTGTGGGGGACGCAGCATTGTAATCCGCCGAGCCGTTCTTTTTTCTTAAATTTTCGAGAGCGTCGGGGAACAGGGTCTGAACCGCCTTGGTTTCGAAAAGACGTTTCGTCATTTTATAGCCCTTTTGCTTGATTTTCTGCGAAGCGGTTTTTTCGGGCTTCACACCGGCGGAATCGACAAGAATCACCTTTTCGATTTCAAACGGCAGCTGTCTTGCACAAAGCTTGATGATAACTCTTCCGCCGAACGAGTGGCCCAAAAACGTTGCTTTTTTAAACTCGTACTTCGAAAGAAACTTCAAAACAAAATCGACATAATCGTCAACACACCACGGCTCTTTCGGCTCGTCACTTTCGCCGAAGCCGGGCATATCGAAAGCAAGCACCGTATATTGTGTGCTCAGCAAATCGATCGCAGCCTGAAAAAGAGTGATATTTGAGCCCCAGCCGTGCAAAAGCACAACGAGATCGCCCTCCCCTTTCAGGATATAGTTGATATTCAGTCCGTCAATATTCTCAGTCAAAAGGAAACCTCCCTTAGCAGTTTCAAAAAACAATTCAACATTATAATCTTATAGAGTATACCATAGATTCAGAGAAAATTCCATAGAAATCGGAAGATTGATTTCATTTTATTTATTTTTTTATTGTAATTATATATCGGGCTGTCAGTGATAAAATAAACTAAAGAAATTTATAAGGAGGAAATAATATGTCTGATTTCTTTTCAAAAATCGGAAGTATCTTTATGGCATTTATTCTGTTCATACTAAGCTTATTCGGTTTCGGCACGAATCAAACCGACAAAAAAATCGAAAATGTTATCTTGCTCATCGGCGACGGCATGGGCGTAATGAGTATTGAAAAGACAAGACATGAAACCGGCAAGCCGCTTACCCTTGACACCTTCGAAATCAAAAGTACGTCTCAGACCGCCTCCGCCGACAGCAGTGTTACGGACAGTGCCGCCGGGGCTACGGCTCTTGCCTGCGGTGTCCGCACAAACAACGGCTGTGTCGGCGTCTATCCCGACGATATGAACGCCGAGACGAGTTATCCGATGAATCTTTGCGAATTTGCCAGATCAAAAGGCATGATGACCGGTGTTGTCACGACCGACAGCACGAGAGGCGCTACTCCGGCCGGTTTTACCGCCCATACAAGCAGCCGCAGCAACACAACCGACATCACCAATCAGCAAATCAAAAGCGGTATCAACCTGATCTGGGGTGCTGCCACCTCTACCTGTAAAAAGAGCGAAGTCGAGAACGCGGGTTATGAATACATCGCAGACTATGCATCCATGTCCGCACTGACGGAAGGTACCAATTCCTTCGGACAGTTTACGGGCGACCTTTGGAAGAACGACTGCGGCGCTATGCCGACGCTTTCCCAGATGACAACGAAAGCAATCGACCTGCTTGATGACGGCGAGAGCGGCTTCTTCCTGATGGTCGAAGGCGCGCATAGCAAAAAAA
>JBJFHV010000453.1:0-6566 GCA_051894015.1 Acutalibacteraceae bacterium
ACTTACATAATCAGACGGCGTTACATCGGGAATCTGGATTTCACTGTGAAGAGAAATCGGAGGAGCCTCATATGCCTGAGATGCTTCCTGTCTCAAAGGCATTTCTTCATCCGAAGCTTTCCCGGACTTCTCATCGTCCTCTTCTTGAAGTTTCGGCGGCTCGGAGACAGAATAAACATCATCGTATTCAACTTTTTCGAACGGTTTTCCCTCTGCAGCAGCCTTTAAATCACGAAGCATCTGCTTTGGCGTCAGATACCGGTCACTTTCATTTTGTGCACAGGCCTTTGCAATAATCTTAAAAAGTTCATCGCTGCAAAGAGCGGGTTTTTCAAGCTCTTTCCCCTCAAGCCGCAACTTCATCGAACGGTCAAGACCGTTAACGGTAACCTCCTGAGGATACTTTTCGACAAACGGCAGACGTCCGCGATTGACAAGAGAATACAGCACAAGACCGAGTGAATAGGTATCGGCGGTACAGTTGATTTTTCCGGTTCTGATAAATTCCGGCGCCATATAATATTGGGTACGCTTGAACGCAATAGAGGTTTTGGACGGCTCCAGACAGCTGAAAGAACCGAAATCGCCGAGCTTGCAAACGCCTCTGCGGTCAAAAAGAATATTTTCGGGTTTCAGATTCGGATAAATATAACCGAATTTGCGGCACTGAACGAGAGCCTTGCAGACGCTGATTCCGAGCTTATACGTTTCTTCAAGTGTAAACGAAAAATCGTTTAAAAGACTTGTAAGTGACCGCATCTGTTCAAGACGTATCATAATGATCCGACCCTTGCCGTCACTCGTTTTCCGGACCGCCCATTGTTCGTATTTCACGAAATGCTTTCCGCCGTCCGTTTCTTTTATCACATCGATATTGTCGGTTATATTCTTAATAATTTCATCGAGATCCTGACTTTTGGTAAAATCATCGCCAGAAACACTGTTAAAATCACGTCCGCTGCTTCTGTTATCAGAAATACGGATCGTTTTAAGGATTGATCGGCTTTTCGTTCCGTCAGGATTTTCTTTTATAATTGAATAAACCTTGCCGTCCGTTCCGAAACCGAGCTGTTTTTCGGTATACCAGTTATCGAAAACCGGATCAAAGGATTGAGGCATAGTACCACTCCCGGGATTTAATATATTTAATATTATAGGTTAACACAAATTCTGCTTGTTTATTTCATGTAAGTATACCATATTTTGTCAAAAAATACCATGTTTTTATAAAAATTATAATTTTTATTACAAATTTTTTATATTGGCTCGGGTATAAATTTGTATTGACAAAGTTAGCATAAAATAATAAAATAAGATTAAGAAATCTATGATCATGAAAGGCGGCTTCGTTTTCCGAAACCGAACGGACAAAATTATGAGCGATGAATTTTTCACGGGAGGCGACATTGTTACGGTTGTTGACGACGACGGCAAGGAACATGTTTTTGAGGAACTTGACCGAATTGAAACCGAAGACGGCAACAAGTATGTAGCACTTCTTCCCGTTTATGATGACGAGATCAGTATTCTTGATGACGACGGTGACGTGCTGATCCTTAAGGTCATTGAAGAAAACGGTGAAAACTATCTGATCCAGATCGAGGATGAAAATGAGTTCAACGAAATCGGCAACATCATTGAAGACAGACTGATTGAAAAATTCGAGAAAGAGGACGAGGCTGACGAATAACCGCCTTCTTTTTGAAAAAAAATATAATATCCTGCCGTGTTCGGTCACTTTGGCGAATATAACCCAACACCTTTTTTAAAGGAGAGACGCTCCGTCGGCAGATTGCAGACCTCCCGAGATTACGGGGTATACCGCGTATGAGGACGAAGGGAGCGTGAAACCGACGGGCTATCACCACCCTGCTTTGAGCAGGTTATAGTATCGTCATCCCGGCACGGCGGGATTTAAAATCAAACAGAAAACACTCGGAATCAAGCATATCTTATGCAATATTCCGAGTGTGTTTTTATATCTGCCTGAGTAAAAAAGCGGTCTGCCGAAGTTCGGCAGACCGCAGATTTGTTTTAATCCGGAATGAGTGCTGAAATAATCTGGTAGTTTTTCTGAATGATCTTCATGATCGCTGTATAGAGATTCTTCAGACGATTGAAGATGTTGTAAAGGACGTTGTCAAGCTTGGAATTGAAATCAACCGTGCAATTACATACATCGCAAATTCCGTCGCCGTCAGCATCAACATGACCCGGAGCCGGTGTAACAACCGTCTTGATTGATCCGCATTCTTCACAGACGTCAACTCTCTTACCGTTAACGGTGCAGTTGGCATCAATGATATTCAGATAGTGTTTCCAGCTGTGTTCACCTTCATGCATGAGAACACCATTCATATCAAACGCATACATCTTACCGTCGATTTCGGTATTGTCGGTTGCCATATAGAAGTCAACAGGTGAGAAATAATAAGTATCTCCGCTGATTTTCTGCCAGCCGCTTACAAGATCAGGACCCCAATAATACATGGTGCCGTCTTCAGTGGTATAGAAGCCGCCGCGAAGAAGTCTTCCGTCCTCAGAGAAGATAACATCAAGCTTCTGATTGGTTCTGTAAGTAATAGTGGTCTCACCGGTACGCATCTCGCCGTTGGCTCTTGAGAAGTAGTACCAGTCGCCGTCCTGTTGATACCAGCCCTTTAGGTAAGTACCGCCACGATAGGCTCTTGTGATACCGTCTTCATCCGTTACAAATACAGCACCGATCTGTTTGCCGTCCTTAGCGAACTGATAGCCGGAGATACCGTCAATTGTCTGCGTGCCGGTAACGGCAAGTCCGTTTTCATCGAAGTAGTAACAGTCGTTGATATAGGAGAACCAGCCCGTAGTTGCCTTACCGCCGAGGAAGTACATCGTTCTTCCGGTTGCGGCATCCGTTGCAAAACCGGTATAGGTTCCGATAGGATCAACATAGCCGCAGACCTTACATTTCAGGTAACCGTCAGCATACTCATAATCATGTGCGCCGCCTTCCGTGCACTTGATATCCTTCCTGATCTCATAAGAATCGATCAGAATATCCTCACCGCCCGCGGTGTAATCATGCGTATCAATAGAAAGCGTTGTATCGGTTGCCTTAACGGTCAGATAAATCGCATTATACTCACCGTCAAGAGCCGCATAATGATGATCGTCGTTGTTCACGATTTCATATGACTTTTCACCGGTCGAACCGCAGATGTAGTAAACAGTGCCGTTCGGATCAACCTTTCCGCCCTTGAGCGGTTCGGTTCTTGCATACGAATGGTCATGACCGGAGAATACAACATCAATTCCGGCTGCGTCGGCCGCTTCGGAAATGATCGTCTGAACTTCAGGATTGGTTCCGGAAGGATTGGTGTAATATGCAGGCTGATGCATGGTAAGAATCTTCCAGTTTGCCGTAGCGTTCGCCGCGTCTTTCTTCAGCCATTCTGCAGCCTCTTTGTAGGTATCAATACCGGCATAGTTAATGACTGCCACATATACGTTACCGTACTGTACCGAATAGTAAGCCGGTGCGGAGCCGTCATCATTGGTGTTCGGAAGATTGAAGTATGCAGCTGCATTGGAAGCGTCCTCGTCACCGTAGGTTTCATGGTTACCGAGAACCTGAACAAGATCCTGTTCGCTGAGGAAGTCGCCGCTGAATACTTTCGCAATGTTGGACCACATGGTGTAGTTGCCGCCGTTGTCAACCGCGTCGCCGGTCTGGATACCGAACGAGTAGTCAACGCCGGAAGAAGCAAGCTTCTCAGTGATCTTATCGGTGTTTGTGGTGTCTGTAGCCTGCGTATCACCGATAACGAAGAAGTTCGTAGCAGTACCGGTCTTGGTTGTTTTGAATGTCTTGAGATCGGACATCTTTTCGCCGTCGCCGACCTTATAGACATATTCTGTATTGGCCTTAAGACCTTCAACAAGAGCGTTGTTGATTCTTACGGCATAGTTGGTAAGATATTTTGCGGAGCTGTCCATGCTGACCAGCTTGCTTGTACCGTTAAATACGGCAAATGCACTTTCGCCGTTTTCTTCATAGGCGGATTTTTCAGCGTAGAATACAACGGCTGCGTCCTTGCTTGTAACAGGGCTTGACATCCAGGAAATGCTCTGGGTCGTTTCCGGATTCTCGGAAGCATTCAGCTTTACATAAGACGGTGTTCCGTCTTCGTTGCCGCCGGCGGGATAGCTCTGTCCCTTGACGATGAAGGAAAGCTGTCCGTCTTTTTCGGCATAAAGCTGGAATTCCTGAACAGCGCTGACGAATTTATCGGTGAATACCTTTCCGTCTGCGTCGGTAATTCCGATCAGCTCACCGGCTGTTGTATAAACATTGACACCGGCAGCCGGGAAACCACTGAGATCCTTGACAGTGAAATAGCCGCCGTCGGATCCGACTGTCATAATATCGCTGATAAGCGTATACGGAGCTACACATTCCGTTGTAACCTTGCCGGAGAACGACTCAATGTATTTATCGTCCTCATTCGGCGTTGCAAGCGTAAGCTTACCCTTGGCTACTCTGTAGGTAACCGCAAGGCCTTCCGGTACGTTTGTCGGAATATCAAACACGATCTTTGCAATGATGTCATCGCCTTCAGCAATAGTAACATCATCTTTCTTGACCGCCTTGAAGTTTATTGTTGTCTTGGCACTGTCATACGTTGCGGGAGCCGCAAGATCATAAGCGTCGCCGGGAACAACGGTAAACTTATCCCAATATGTTGTAAAGTTCGAAAGAATCTTAACGGCTACATCAGCACTTGCAACGTTACCGATGTCATTGCTCTTGATTGAAAGAGTGTATTGCTGACCAAGAATCGGTGCAGCGCTTTCGGGCGTAAAGTATACTCTTGTGCCTTCGTCACTGCCGTCAACAGTGAAGTAACGCGTTTCGGTCGTTGTGTTGCCGAATTTATCAGCAACAGAAATTTCGATATTATGCTTACCGTCGGCAAGACGCGCATCATAGAAATAGATTTCCTCGTCGCCTTCGTTGATGTAGCACTTATCGGTTACGTCAACGCCATCGATTGCCATTTTAACCTCACTGAAGTCGATGCCTGTCGCATACTTGCCGGCAACATCGGCATAAGAAGCTCTGAACGTATTGACGTTTGAGGTAAGAACGGTTTCGTCATCAACGATTTCACTCTGATCGGTTCTTACGGAACTGATGATCGGATTATCGATATCGTCGGTGTTTGCACCGTAAACAAGCTGAATGTTATCAAGATAAATCGTAGAAGCAGTTCTGTCACCCTTTTGGCCGCCGGTCTGATAGGAGATCCAGAACACACCGCAGCCCTGATAGAAGCCAAACGGAGCTCTTGCAGGACCTGCACCGGCGTTAGACGGATTCGTCAGATCGAATTCACAGTATTTCCAACCGGTCCAGTTACAGTCACCAATAGTGGCGTAGGAAAGACCCCAGTCCTTATTGGAGCAGTTCAGGTAAAGAACGAAGTCTGCGGTTCCTTCGGGAATGTATACCCAGCACCCGAGAGCTGTCGGAGAGCCTTCGAAATAATGGCTGGGAGCAGTTACACGCAGATAGTTATTAGCGTTGGAAGAACCGTTATAGGTTTCATAGCTGTAATCAATCTTCAGCGAATGGCTTCCGAATCGAACAGGAGCACCGTCCTCCTTGGAAACGACTGTCGCTTTCATGGAATCCTGATCGGTGATTGCGGCGTTCGGCCAGCAATAAAGCGGATAGCCCTGCTCATAAAATTCAGCCGCCTGCTGAGCACTTGTTGTCGGGAGCGTTCTGTCGAATCTCGGCATATTGTAGGACGGAATCCACTCAAGGTCGGGGTTCGCTTCTGCTTCCTCTTTATCGGTGGTGTACTCGAAGTCATACTGAACCACAGGCATTGCACCGATAATCGCCTTGACCGTACCGCTTACGGACGAATCAAAAGCACAGGTGGCTGTGATGATGGCATTTACGGTAACACCGTCAAGAGTAGTGAAGGTGAGACCGTCAAAGGTACCGGCAGTTTCGCCAAGGTCGTTGCCTTCCTCATCGGTAATGGTCCAGATGATGTCGCCGCCCTTCATATTGATTGCTCTGTCTTTGTACTTCGCAACAATATCAAAGTCAGTGGTTTCCTCGAAGCCGAGAGAAACTTCGCTTGACGGGATATAGAGTTCGTCGGGAACAACAATCTGAATTGAAACGGTTCCGCAGATTTCGCCGCCGGAAATGTAATTGACGACAACTTCGCCGGTTTTACCGTTTGAAACGAATTCACCGTCATCGGTAATGGTACCGAATGATGAATCGGCAAGAGCAAACTTGCCGTCGGCCGGAAGTTCAACCGCCGCACCGGCAGAGTCAACGCCGCCGGCTGTAAACTGAACCGTCGAACCGGGCGTGTAAACTTCATTGTTCGGAGAAAGCGTTGCGTGATCAAATACGCCTGTCGGTTTTGCCGAGCAAGTAACAAGAAGAGCAGTACTTACGTTACGCTCAACACCGTCGGACGGGCTGTTTCTGCATTCAAGAGCATCGCTGCCTTCGTGCTGAGAAACGAGGGTTGCCGATCCGCCGCCATCAAGGT
>JBJFHV010000454.1:0-6531 GCA_051894015.1 Acutalibacteraceae bacterium
TGGAGGCCTCGGACGGTGAACAGGCACTCGAAGTGTTTTGCGAATACAACACACAAATAGACATCGTTCTTCTTGATATCATGATGCCCGGAAAAGACGGCCTGTCCGTATTAGATGAAATCCGTAATTCGTTTTCGCTTGTCCCCGTGATTTTACTCACAGCCAAAGGAGAAGAATATGATCAGCTGTCCGGCTTTTCAAAAGGCGCAGATGATTATATCACAAAGCCTTTTTCACCGTCATTGCTTTTGGCAAGGGTTGAGGCGGTGCTCAGACGTTTCGGAAAAAGTACCGAAAAAGACATCGTTGTGGGAAATTTCGTGATATGTGCGGCAACACGAACTGTCCTGTCAGACGGAAAGGCTCTCGAACTGACACGCAGAGAATATGATTTGCTTTACTTTCTGGCTGTCAATCGGTCACAGACCTTTTCAAGAGAACAATTATTGGATAATGTCTGGGGCTATGATTTTGAAGGCGGAAGCAGAACGGTTGATACGCATATCCGTCAGCTCCGGACAAAGCTCGGGAAATATGCCGACTGCATCAGGACCATTCATTGCGTCGGTTATCAATTTGAGGTATAAAAATGAAAGTTTCGATACGAAGCAAGCTGTTATTGACATTTTGTTTTTTAATATTTCTGATCATTGCAAGTCAGATCATTTTTAACTTATGCTTTGCAAAAACCATTTTCACAAATCAAAAGATGGATTTGATTGAAGACTCCTTTTACCGGATCAAAGAAATTTACAGTGAAGATCTGAACGAAGTCAATGCATTCGGCGAAAAGCTTCAGGACGCTTACGGCATCAAGCTTATGCTGACCTGTGAGGGAGAAATCGTTTACAGCTCGGGTTATGCAAATTTCAAGCAAAACCGTGAAAATTCCGAAAAAGCTTTCCTTTCCGACGATATCGTTTTTTCTTATACGCCCACCACGGTTATTGCCAATATGCATAAGAATAATGACGGCACATTGACATTGAGGCTCAGCGGTAAGTTCACTTACAATTATAACGATATTTCGGTACTGATGATGCTTCCGATGGAATCAATTGATAACAGCGTTGCCTTTTTTACAACGACGAGCGCATATATATCGGCCGTTGTTCTTTTCATCGGCATTGTCGCCGCAATCCTTGTATCCAAGAATCTTGCCGCGCCGATATCAACGATAGATAAGGTGTCCAAAAAAATCGCAACGCTGGATTTTTCTTATGTGGCAGACGAAAGTGTTTCGACAAAAGAACTGTCCAGTCTTGCCGGCAGTATCAACGAAATGTCGCAAAAACTGCAAACCACAATGGAAGAATTGCAAACGGCCAACACAAAGCTCAAAAAAGACATTGACTATCAAAAACAGATAGAGCAATTACGCAGAAATTTTATTGCGAGTGTATCTCATGAAATGAAAACACCATTGAGTCTGCTGCAGATTTACACGGAGAATCTGAAAAATAATGTATCGGATATTGACCGTGAATATTATTACGATACCATATTGGAAGAAACGGACAAACTGAGCGAAATGGTCTCTCACATGCTGGAAATTTCCAGTGTTGACAGCGGTTTTATTCAGATGAAATTTGAAAGAATCTCCCTGACAGAGCTTTGCAAAAATATGATACAGCAATACAGCCCTGTCTTTGATAAATATCAGTGTGAAATGAACTTGCAGGAAAATATCAACATATCGGGAGATGCCAAATATCTTGAGCAGTCGTTCAAGAACCTACTGAACAACGCCGTACAGCACACCGCCGAAGGCGGAAGAATCAAGGTTTCGTTAGAAAAAGCAGACGGAAAAGCTGTTTTTTCCGTATACAATCAGGGAGAGCCTGTCCCGAATGAAGATATCGAGCACATCTGGGACGCATTTTACCGTGCAGACAAATCACGGACACGTACTGTCTATAACAATATCGGTCTTGGACTTTCCATTGTAAAAACCGTGACGGATAAGCACGAAGGAACATACCAAGTTAAAAATGTTTCCGACGGTGTTTGCTTCAGCATCACACTTAACACAATTGAATAAACATTGCCCGAAGAAAAAATCAGCAGACGCAAAATTTCTGCTGATTTTTCTTTTTGCCTGACAAAAATATAAAATTTGCTTATTATAATCTCCTTGTTGCAACACAGTAAAACAAACGGAGGTTTCATTATGTATCTTATCAAGAATGCCGTAAAAAGCATCGTCCGCGCCAAAGGACGAAATATTTTGATTTTTATTTTGGTGCTGTTTGTCGCAGTATCGGCCTGTATCGCGCTCAGCGTAAAAAACAGTGCAGAGTCTGCAAAACAAGTCGCTTTAAATGCTTTGAACATCACGGCGCAAATCAGTGTTGACCGCGGAAAAGTCATGGGAGGAAACACCATGGACAAATTGGAAATGGCCGGCGTTATGTCTCAGTCCCTCTCCCTTGATGAGCTGAAGAAGTACGCGGAAAGTGAGTATGCCGATGATTTTTATTATACGGTATCCACAGGATTCGATGCGGCGGAAGATTTTGAAATCTATGAAGCAGACACTTCTTCGTCCATGTGGCCGGACCGAAAAAACCGCAGTAACGGCGACATCACCGCTGTCGGATACAGTTCTCACGACGCGATGACGTCTTTCATAAGCGGAGAAAACAGCATTTATGACGGAGCGGTATTTGATCAGAATTCCGATAACAAAACTTGTGTTATCAGTTATGAGTTGGCGTCCCTGAACAATTTATCGGTCGGTGATACGATTCAGCTGATCAATCCGGAAGATGATCAACAGACTTATTCATTCACAATCTGCGGACTGTTCAAAAACGAATCAACTGACTCCTATGCCAATCAGATTTTTACTTCCTTTGATTCTTTGTATGCTGTCATCAGTGATGCACAAGACAATGCCGAAACCGTTACCAATAAGGACGGAAGCGAAACGACAACCGCTTTACACAGCAGCGTCAACGGAACTTATGTCTTCACAAGCCTTGAAAATTACGAAGCCTTTTGTCAGGACGTCGAAAAAATGGGTCTTGATACCGAGGTTTATACCGTTACTTCAAGTGATATTTCCCGCTACGAGCAAAGCATCGTTCCGCTTGAAAGCTTAAGTAAATTTACGATGGTATTCTTTTTAGTCGTATTGATTATCGGCGGCGGAATTCTTGTTGTGTTTAACATATTCTGTGTTCGTGAAAGAAAATACGAGATCGGCGTTTTAGCCGCCATCGGAATGAAAAAAGGAAAAGTGACCCTCCAGTTCTTGTGTGAAGCGTTTATTGTAACCTTTATTGCGATTTTTGTCGGCATCGGAATCGGCACGGTCGCCTCCGAGCCTGTGGCAAACGCACTTTTACAAGACCAGATCGCTTCGGTCGAATCCGCATCTGAATTGAAAGAGAAAAACTTCGGCGGAAAATTCCACGCAGGCGCTAATACGGATACAGCCGAGATTGACTACGTCGATACGATTGATACCTCAACCGATATCACGGTATTGGTCAGTCTTATGGGAATTGCGCTGCTGCTTACCGTGGTTGCAAGCAGTGCAGGCATGATTTCTGTTTTACGCTATAATCCGCTTAAAATTTTGAGTGACAGAACATAAGGAGGGACAAACCATGAGTGTATTAGAACTGAAAAATATTACTTTTTCTTATGACAGGCAGAAAACGGTTATCCGGGATTTAAGCTACGGATTTGAGGCGGGTCTTGTTTACGCTATCATAGGCAAGTCAGGTGCCGGCAAAACCACCCTTTTATCGATGCTGTCAGGTCTTGTCCCTCCGACCTCGGGGGAAATCATATATAACAACACAAGCCTGAGACAGATCAATCAGTACGATTACCGAAGCAAGTATGTCGGTGTTATTTTTCAAAGCTATAATTTGCTCCCGCATCTGACCGCCGAAGAAAATGTTATCCTCTCGATGGATATCAGCGGAAAGAAAATCAAGGATAAAAAGAAAAAAGCCCGTGAGGTTCTTCAATCCGTCGGTCTTGACGAGGAGCTTTGGTCACGGCGGATATTGAAGCTGTCCGGCGGCGAACAGCAGCGTGTAGCAATCGCGAGAACGCTTTCCTATGAACCCGACATTATTCTTGCCGATGAGCCGACAGGAAACTTAGACGGTGAGACGCAAAACTCCATTATGAAAATCTTTATCAATCTTGCAAAAGAAAAAAACAAATGCATTATATTGGTGACACATTCAGCCGATGTTGCCAAAGCGGCAGACGTGACATATGCGCTTTCGAAGCTGTAAAAACTTTATGCGGGCAAGAATGGGTGGTTTTCTTTCTGAACATAAAAATGACCTCCTTGTATTTGGTAATACCATTTTACAAGGAGGTTTGTGTTTTGTTGAATATGCGGATCTGAAATCGGCAGAGTCGGGAACGAGATAACCGACAAATTAAAATTTACCGAACATTCCCTGCTCGGACTGTCGAGCAAAAGCATAGTACTGCCTCACCCGGGATTGGTGTCGCCCTGCGACCGACAAATTAAATTTAACGAATGCAGTCATTTTAATTCTTTCACATACAGACGGTCAATGCCGTTACCGTAATTCACAATATTCTTAATATAGTAATAACCATACTTTTCGTATAAGCCAACAAATTCTGTCGGGATATATGTCCTATCAAAACCAATCTCTTTTGCATATTTATTTGCAAAATCAATGAGTTTTCCGCTGATTCTTTGGCCGCGATATTCTTCAGTTACAAACAAAGTTGATATCCATGGATATATCTCAGGAAGTGGATAATAGTCAGATTTCATGATAGTTACCATTCCTACAATGCGCCCGCATATCGTTGCTACAAACGGAGTTTCCCATTCCTCAAAGACCCAATTTTTAATCGTCCGCAAAGTATGGTCTTTCACTTCTAACCATGAAAAGTTTTCAACGAAATCCAACAATCTATCTACCATTTCTGTATCTTTGTCAACTTTTTGAATCTCTAATGATTCAATTGTTGTTCTTTCCATTCACTCATCACTCCTGCAAATCCCGATTTATCGAACTAATCTTATCATATTCTCAATTTACAATCAAGATAGCGCGCAAAAACTCCGTCTACCGATTTTTCGATAAACGTAGTTCATTATTCAGATATAAAGTCTGACTTCAATACCGGTCCAGTTATAC
Organism: Acutalibacteraceae bacterium; assembly: GCA_051894015.1. Classification (GTDB taxonomy): domain Bacteria; phylum Bacillota; class Clostridia; order Oscillospirales; family Acutalibacteraceae; genus UBA6857. The sequence continues at coordinate 5,151 of JBJFHV010000454.1, forward strand.
ACCCGACGTTTCGTGGACAAGGAATAGATATATTCCTTTGCATCCTCAATCGCCAAGGTAAATTCAGCGAACTTCGTGAAGTCGGAATTTTTTAAGCTTTGCGTCCCGTATCATTTTCATAAACTGCGGTCTTTTCTCGGCTGAGGTACCCGTGATACCCTCGTCAATATACTGACCGACCAATTCCCATTCCGGTCTTGTCGCAAGAATCGGCTTATACCAGTCCACCTGATTTTCGAGTGCCGATATCTGTGCCTCGTGATCGGTAGAAACACGGGCATAGATAACAACTCTGCGCTTTCCGAAATCAGAATTTATCATGCACATTCCTCCTTTATCTGATTGTGGTTACCTTTTATAAATTCGGTTTCATCAACTATATCCGCATAGTCACCGAGTATATTGCGGAACATATACTCGGGAATTTTACTGTCTTTGAACAACTGCTCAATAAGCTTCAATGCTGCAAAGCAATAGTCGGGATTTTTGCTTAAACTGTTTATATCAATTTTACTCATATTTAACCTCCTTTTCAAAGGTGCGGATTATCTCGCACCCCTGTCTTTATTTTTCTGTCGCTGTAAAAATCTGCTGTAACACTCACAGGCTTTGAGAAGATAATCCTCACGCTCTTTGGGTGTGCTGCAGCCTTTAAGATACTTGTCAAAGGCTTCCACCTTGATTTTTATCACTTCTTTCTGGTTAGGCTTCGGTTTCACCATGATTGAAAAGACCTCATCCATATTGAGGATCTGCGACTGTGAGAGATTTTTCATTTGCTGAGCCTGAGAAAGCGACGGTGTTGCTTCTTCTGTTTCTATTGTTTCAAGAACCTATCTCTGTTCCTCCTCTTTGAGATAGGAAAGCTCAACGGCAGGCGTGAGAGCGATTCTGCCCTCGTCAACCATTTGCAGAATTTCGGTTATACCAAGCTTTTTACAGGCGGCATATCGTCTGTGACCTGAAACAATGTCATATTTCTCCGCTCTTAAATCGAGATGCGTGACAAGAATGGGAGTGAGAACGCCGTTTTCTCTGATACTCTCAACGAGCTGTTCCATTTCTTCATCGTCGAGCACCTTGTAAGGGTGCTCTTCGAAAGGTTGAAGTTCATCAATGGGGATCGTGATTTTTTCATCATTCTGAATTTCTTTTTCTCTGTTTAGAATTTTCATTTTTTACCTCACTTTCAAATTGTAATATTATGATGTAGTTGCTATATTAAATGGAATAGCTATATATTGATTATTTACTTGTTTGATAATTCTATAACTTCCTTTGGATAACTCACCATATAACCATGACCAATCCATTATAAATGTAACCTCATTAAATTCATCAACTAAATATCCTATATCATTGAATCCATAATTTTTGATAA
>JBJFHV010000455.1:0-6515 GCA_051894015.1 Acutalibacteraceae bacterium
AAAGCCGTATCGAGGGAAAAAGCAACCTCAATTACGGAATCGGTGAGGCCAACCTGACTCTTTTGGGAAGCCGCGAAGACTATCAGATTGAGCTTGACAAGGGGATCGGCGAAGCCAGGCTTGAGGGAGAGAGCATGAGAGATGACTCCGTTTACGGCGCCGGCAAAAACAAGATCGAAATTGACGGCGGAATCGGAGCGATCAACATTGAATTTTTAAAGAACGAAATTGAGAAAGCAGCCTGATAACCCGAATATTCAAAGAAACATCTGTGAACGAATACCTTTCACAGATGTTTTTAGAGGTTGCCCACGGATTATGAGCCGAGCCTCTTGGAGAAAACAAAAATGACTGAAAATCATAAACTGAGTATAGCCGATATCATTACATTGTTTCGCATAATCGGGGTGGTATTCCTTCTGGCTTTGCAGCCGTTTTCAGCCACTTTTTTCTGCGTGTATGCCCTGACAGGGCTTTCCGATGTATTGGACGGCCTGATTGCCCGAAAGACCCACACGGAAAGCAGATTCGGAGCAAGGCTTGACAGCATTGCAGACTTATTGTTATTCGTCGTCATACTGTTTCGGATATTTCCGTTTTTTCGGAACACGTTTCCGAAAAGTATTTGGTGTATCGCAGCTTTTATTCTGATTATACGAATCACGGCTTATATCATTGCGGCGGTAAAATACCGTTCGTTTGCTTCTTTGCATACATATCTTAACAAACTGACGGGTATATTGGTTTTCTTTATTCCTTTTCTGCTCGTCACCCGGTACGCTGTCGGATATTATTGGGTTGTGTCTGCCGTTGCGGCAACAGCTGCTTTGGAAGAACTCGCAATTCATCTTAAAAAGCAAACCTATCAAGCCGACACAAAATCAATCTTTCAAAAGAAAGACCGAACAAGCCATGAAAGGAGAAACATCGAAACATGAAAATTCTGATTATTAACGGAAGCCCGAAAAGAGACAACAGCGACACGATGCACCTGACCCGTGCGTTCGTTGACGGAATGAACGAGCACGAAACAAATGAAGTAAACACCGTGACGGTTGCTGATAAGCACATTGAATTTTGCACAGGCTGTTTTACCTGCAAGAAAAACGGCGGAATGTGTATTCATGACGACGATATGGCGGAAATCCTCAAAGAGATTCTCGCTTCGGACCTTCTGATCTTCAGCTTTCCGCTTTATTGCTACGGTATGCCGGCAAAGCTGAAATCCCTCATTGACCGAACACTTCCTCTTTCGTCTATGGCAATGAAAGAGGTTGACGGACGGTATGAGCATCCGGCACAAAGAGATTACAGCCACTTAAAATATCTGATGATCTGCGGCTGCGGCTTCCCGAACAGCGAAAACAATTTCGAAGCGATGGAAATGCAGTTTCGGCTGATGTTCCCCCGCTCGTCTACGGTGATAACGGTCAGCGAAGCGCCGATGTTCAACGCTCCCGAGGCCAACAGCGTAACCAAGCCGTTTTTAAAGCTTGTTCAAAAGGCGGGAAAAGAATACGCCGATACCGGCTGTATCAGCGACAAAACACTTGCTGAACTTTCAAAACCGATGCTCCCGCATGAAGTATATGCGGATATCGTAAACAACGGGATATGAGCCATGCAAGCGGCGTATCAAGTCTCACTGTATTATTCGAAGAACCGTTTTGGGTCGGAATTCTCGAACGGTCGGACGGCAAGCGGTACGAAGTATGCAAAATTATTTTCGGTGCTGAACCGACGGACGGCGAAGTTTATGAATTTCTGTTGAAAAACTACAATCGGCTTCGGTTCAGCCGTCCGGTCAGAACCGGACCGATTGTAGAACACAGAATCAACCCAAAGCGGATGCAGCGCATCATAAAAAAGCAGACCGAAAATACCGGGATCGGCACAAAGGCACAGCAGGCTTTGGCGCTCGAAAGAGAGCAGAACAAGCTTGAGCGAAAGACGAAAACCCGGGAAATGAAAGAAGCGGAAAAGCTGCTTCGGTTTGAGCAAAAACAAAAAAAGAAAAAAGAGAAGAAAAAGGGGCATTAAAAGCCTGACTTTGATGAAACGCAAGGTCAGGCTTATTTCGCGCAAAAAAATAAAAAGCTTCGGAATCCCGAAGCCTTTCCATTTCTTAATTCGTCTGAATTATTCAGCAACAGTGGTATCTTCAACAGTAGTGTCTTCAACTGTGGTATCTTCAACAGTTGTATCTTCAGCTGTTGTCTCTTCCGCTGCGGTTGTTTCAGCTGCTGTGGTTGTATCTCCGGCTGCTGTAGTAGCGTCTCCGTTGTTTCCGCCGCAAGCTGCAAGAGCGAGGCAAAGAACTGCTGCAAGAACGATAGCAAGAATCTTCTTCATTTGAATCATAACCTTTCATATATTTTTCTCCGCAAAGGAAAAACTCCTTTCGAAGCTGTTGGTATTATAACACTATGCGTGAATATAGTCAATTATTATTTTTATAAATACGAATATTAAAGGTTACAGTATTGTAACTTGTAATATCATAACAGCAAAATAAAAGTCGAAGACCTATGCCGTCACCTGTTGTATCCCGAAACACACCGTTACATTTACTTCGAAAGGAAAATTGAAATGAAACACTCTATCAGATTATTCACATTGTCTGTGCTGCTCATCATGGTGACACTGATTTGTGCTTGTACCCAAAGCGGAGAGACAACGGATTGCACCATGAACGTTGACCTTGTAACACAGGGGGACGGTTCCTCATATACGGTGCGCAACGGTTGGGAAAAAAGAAGCTTTTGCGTTGAGGACGGAAAGGTATGTGAAGTGAAAATCACCGTCAAAAAGCAAGGCGGAAAGCTTGACATCAGCGTAAAAGAAGACAGCTCCGATCCCCCGATATACACAGGCAAGGATCTGCCGTCTGCACAGTTCACGGTGACCGCCGATAAAGCCGGAGATTATACGGTGTTGATTGAAGCGGAAAATTTCATCGGAGAATATGTTGTTGAACCGTGCTTTTCCCCATAAAAGCTTCCGTCTTTTAGTGACTGTAAAATCAGAAAAAACAAAATAAAAAAACTTGTAAACCGCCTTTGTTTATGATAAAATTATTTATTATACAGGAATAGAAAGGCTGATGACAATGAAGTGTCCGTTTTGCGGTTATACCGAAAGTAAGGTTATCGATTCAAGACCCACCGATGAGGGCGAAAAAATTCGCCGCAGACGGGAGTGTATCTCCTGCGGCAAGCGATTTACTACCTATGAAATCATCGAAAGCGTTCCGATCATTGTCGTCAAAAAGGATAAATCCCGTGAAGCGTTTGACAGAGTGAAGCTTTTCAACGGAATGCTCAGAGCCTGTGAAAAGCGCCCGGTTTCCATCGGTCAGCTTGAAGATGCGGTAAGCCAGATCGAATCCGAGCTTCAGAATTCTCTTGACCGTGAGGTGACGTCGGTTCATATCGGTGAGTTGGCGATGGAAAAACTCAAGACGCTCGATGAGGTCGCTTATGTCCGTTTCGCTTCCGTTTACCGTCAGTTCAAGGATATCAACACCTTTATGGAAGAGCTTGCGAAGCTTCTGGGCGAAAAATAAAACAAAGACCAATGAAACACAAGGACGGAATACAAAGCGCTGTATTCCGTCCTTTATTTTATCGCTGATAGTTTTCGATATAGCGGTCAATGCAGGAAGCGATAATCTGTTTCGCTTCTTCACAGCCGCAAATTTCGGAAACCGTGGTTTGCCGGTCGTGCTCGAGAGACTTATAAACTTCAAAGAAATGCTTGATTTCATCGAAGCGGTGCACCGGGAGCATGGAAACGTCCTCATAGGTGTTGTAGTTCGGGTCGTTGATCGGTACGGCAAGGATTTTTTCGTCGCTCATTCCGTTGTCAACCATTTTCAGAACGCCGATGGGCTTGCATTCAACAATGGTCATCGGGTGGATCTGCTCACTGCAAAGGACAAGCACATCGAGCGGGTCGTCGTCGCTTGCATAGGTGCGGGGAATAAATCCGTAGTTTGCAGGATAATGGGTCGAGGTAAAGAGAACGCGGTCCAGCTTCAGCATACCGGTTTCCTTGTCCAGCTCATATTTGTTTTTCGCACCCTTGGAAATTTCAATGACGGCGTAAAACCGTTCGGGTTTGATTCTTTTCGGTGAAATGTCATGCCAGATATTCATTCTGTTTTCCTTCCTTTCGTCTGTTCCTGATTATATCACAAAATACAAGGAGAAACAAGCACGGCGTTTATATTTTTAGCCGTATGATTTATACGTTGACGGCTTCGTGCATCTGCTTCTTTGTCTTTTCGTCAATCTTATAAAACAGCATCGGGATTGCGCTGATAAGAGACGAAACGCCTGCAAAGCCCAGGAAAGCAAACATGATAATATTCTGTGTCCTGACGGGAATACTGCCCGTTTCGTAAACGACCTGCGTATAACCGGAAAAAGCGATCAACAGAAGTCCTGCGGCGACGCAAAGTGCATTGCTCAGCTTGATGGCCATACTGAGAATGGCAAAGTTTACGCCCTCTTTTCTCTTGCCGGTTTTCCACAATTGCCAGTCAACGATGTCCGCCGTCATAACAAGCGGAATATAGGTGTTCGCCGACATAAAGAACGACGAGAAAAACTGCATAATCATGACCATGAACAAGGCGGCGTTGCCGTACCGCAAAGAGCTGTCGGCGGGAACAAGCCAATAGAAAATACAGCAGGCAGCAGTGAAAATAAACGTAGCAACGGAAAAGCCGATATAGGTTTTCTTTTCACCAAGCTTCTTATTGATCAGCGGCACGATGCTGATACCGATGATGCCTGTCAGTCCGCCTAAAAGCCCGGGAAGCCACGTTGCGTCCGCGGTTGTGTCCATTGTAAGACCCAACAGACTGACTTTTCCGATCAGTGCACCGTTCGCCTGAACGCAGACGATCAGCGGCATAGTTCTGGCAAAGCCGAGAATATAGATCAGAAAGACAATCAGAATCATTTTGTTGGTCTTGATTTCGGTAAACATCTCTTTGAACGAAACCGAGGTCGCCGACTGACCGCTCGGGACGGCTTCACGGTTACAAAAATAAATCAGAAGATAAAGCGTTGTTCCGAGGACGAGCATCACCAGTGCGGTCACGAGATAGTATTCTTTATCGGGATAGTTCCCCTCGCCTTTGATGAGGTTTAACAGCAGCATGATAATCGTCACGAACACACCCGGCACGGCAAGTGCTACCGACTTGGCAATATTCGAAAAGCTTGCGGCAACGTTGCGTTCCTCTGCGTCCGGAGAAAGAAGCGACAGCATACCCTGAGACGGAATATCGGCGAAGCTCATCGCAATATTCCAAAGAACGGTTGTCAGCGTTATGTATGCGTAAAGAAGCACCTTGCCCGACGAGCCGAACGAGTCGAAGGGAATATAGATAAAAATAAGGGTTGTCAGAATCGCAAGCGGAAAAGCGCTTCGAAGTACCCACGGCCGCATTTTTCCGCCCTTTAAATGGCTTTTGTCGATCATGGCGCCGATCAGCGGATCGAAAATACAGCTGATAAGCTTTGCGGCGAAAATGATCACAGCCGACGCATAAAAGATGTTGCTGTCAAAGCCCGAGTACATCTTATTATAAAACTCGGTCTGAAAGCTGTTCATGTAGCCGATGAAAAGCTGAACGCCAAAGATGCCGACAGCATAAATCAGGGCTTTTTTTGTGGTGAGGATTTTGTTTTCCTGTTTCATAAAGTTTTCTCCTTTCATTCTCTCTCAAATAACTATTATATACTACTGTAAATAAAAAAGTAAATTCACGAAGCAGACAAAAAAACTCCTGTAAATTTGACAAAGAGAACAGTTAAAAATATCGGACAGACACGGTTTGACAAAATCAGGCGCTTATGATATAAATAACGTGCAGTCAAACGACTGCCAAGGGTACTGTACATAACGGTAGGCGGTTACTCCCGCAAGGGAGGTGATAAGCAGTGGTTACTTTCGAATTGCTTGTGGCGTTCACGGTAATGCTGATAGAACTTATCACGCTTTGTTACTTGATTTTTAAAAAGTAACGGCTTATAAAAAAGTCGGAACATAAAAAATTAAGAAACACCGCCAACTTCCCAATTTGCGGTGTTTCTTAAAATACCCAAATTCGGAGTAACCGCTTATCGCAGTACCCTTTGTGTCTTTATTATATGCCGGTTTTCCCGTTTTGTCAATGTCTGCACGCACAGGGAAAACTATTTTTTTACGATTTCTTGAATAAAGCAAAAAATGGCTTGACTTTTTCCGCGTAAGATTTATAATTGACTTTAGTTGCTTACAACAATGAATATAGAAACCGGAGGTTTTTTAAATGGACAGATTAAAAGATAAAGTTGCTATTGTAACAGGCTCAACGAGCGGTATCGGCATCGGCATTGCGAAGCTTTTTGCCGCTGAAGGCGCAAAGGTTGTTATCTGCGGCCGCCGTCAGGAAAAGGGACAAGCAGTCGTTGACGCAATTGTAAAAGAGGGCGGCGAGGCCTGGTATCACTTTATGGATA
>JBJFHV010000456.1:0-6483 GCA_051894015.1 Acutalibacteraceae bacterium
AGACAGGCGTTGGCAAGCTTATGGAAATGGCAATCAAACTCGGCAAAGAAGTTCGTCCCGAAATGCACTGCGGAATCTGCGGTGAACATGGCGGCGATCCCTCATCTGTTGAGTTCTGCCACAAGATCGGTCTTGATTATGTATCATGCTCACCGTTCCGTGTTCCCATCGCACGTCTTGCAGCAGCTCAGGCAGCGATTGCCGATGGCAGGAAATAAGCTACTTCAAATTCGCTGAGTTTACCTTGACGGTCGAGGACGCAAAGGAATATATCTATTCCTTGTCCACGAAACGCCGGGTGTATAATTGGAACGATATTGAAGTCAGACTTTATATCTAAAAACGACTCCCTTTGTCAGAGATGGCAGAGGGAGTTTTTGTGTTATCTTGATTGTAAATTGAGAATATGATAGAATCAGGTCAATAAATCGGAATTTGCCTGTAAACACAAATTCCGATTTTATTACCAGCTCTTTGTCAGTATGGCGAGTTGTTCTTCGATGATCTGTACCAACTCATCAGCATTTTCTTTTCTGCCGCCTTTGAGCCATGTTGTCAGAATGCTGATTGTAAAACCTGTTCGGATAGCAATAAAATAATTACCATGTTCCATATGAACACCGGGGATTTCTCCGAATCGCTGTTGCAGGATTTCAGCATTTTTCATGTGGCAGGCGTAAATAATATCCTGTCGGTTTATTTGTATCAACAGTTCTAAAATATCGCTGTGATTCATCCAATACTGAAAATAGTGCCGTGCTAAATCAAGTTCGTCCTGAAACAACATTGGATGATAATTTCCTAACACCTCATAAAAGCAGGTGTCACATTTCCAGTACAGCACATCAGAAATATTGTCAAATGCTCTGTAAAATGTGGAACGGGCTATGCCTGAAGCCTTTTGCAAATCGCTTATTGTGATTTGGTCAAAAGGCTTTTTCTTTATACATTCCAAAAGCCCGTTATAGATAAGTTCGGAGGACTGGATAGCCCGTTTATCATTACTGATATGGTACATAAAAGCATTCTCCTTTAATTTTCGCTACAAGTTTAAGAGTTGGTGTAGCACAAGTTTCGAAACTATTGTATCACAAAATTCACTGTGCTACAATAGTTTCACAAAATAATTTGAAAAAGGAGATAACTTTATGGAAGCAATTTTGCAAGGCTGGTTATCAATATGGCTTTATGTAATGACCGCTATCGGAATCGTGTTGGGAGTCTGTATTTGGAAAAACAGAAAAACTTGGTCTGCACTCAACATCCTCTGTACTTTGGCAATTATCGTACTGATTTTACATGTCATTGAGGAATGGGTATTGCCGGGCGGTCTGCATTATTCCTATAACATTGCCCACGATTCAACGCTTTTAAGCAGATACCCGATGAACCGATTGACTGATATGATTACAAACTTTGGTGCGGTTGTTATTGGTTGCATTGTTCTGAAGGTCTGGGGGTTCCGCAAACCGGCAGGAATTGCGATTATGCTGTTTTCTGCATTTGAAGTTGTTATGCACATCGGTATCGGTATTCAGGATATGCAGATTTTCGGTGCGTACGGAATGAATACGCTTTATTCTCCCGGCTTGATTACATCGCTGTTCGGCTTTCTGCCTGTTTGCGTTGGACTTGCCATCCATCTATTTAAGAAAAAGGAGAACCGTCCGAAACTCGTACAATGGATTATGGCAATCGCAGCAACAGCAGTTTTAGGTTTCCTGCTGATTAACCTGCCCGAAACGACGCTGGGCAAAGAGGATAGTCCTTACGAATTTACAAACAGAGGCTATTATGAACAATACGGCGAGCAATACGAACAGGATAACGGTTTTGAATATTTTATTCCGAAAACAAACAAGGAGGAGCAGTAAATGAAAAACAGGACAATGATCGCACACGATAAAAACGGTAAGGAAATGACCGTAGCGGTACGAGGCGCATTGCCCGTGGATTCTCCTTGCGCCCGCTATACAGGCTACAAGCCGGAAACCCTGCTTCTCAAAAAAGGCACAATCCGTCTGAAAGGATATATGCCTTTGCCCTGCGACATCATTTTGGAGCGTGATGTGCCTGTAACGCTGCGTGACGGCGTAACGATCTATACGGATATTTTTCGACCGAACGACGACAAGCCTCATCCGGCAATTATGGCAATGAGTCCTTACGGAAAAGAAATCGGTTCTCAATGGCTGGATGATACGCCGAATCATGCGGGGATTCCTATGCAAGCAACATCCGGCTTGCAAAAATTTGAAGGACCCGATCCGGCATACTGGTGTAATCACGGTTACGCAATCATTAACCCGGATGTGAGGGGAGCTTACAATTCCGAGGGTATTATCCTCTTTTTCGGAAGCGACTACGGAAGGGACGGTGCTGACATTATAGAGTGGGCGGCAAAGCAAGCGTGGTCTAACGGAAAAATCGGTATGAGCGGAAATTCATGGCTTGCGATTTCTCAATGGTTTACCGCAGCGCAGCGTCCCAAACATCTGGCGGCAATCGCTCCGTGGGAGGGACTGTCCGATTGTGGTCGTGAGGTTGCCACACGAGGGGGTGTTATGATGCCGGAATTTGTCAAAATGCTTTCTGACTCGTTTGCTTCTACGGAAGACGGAGGCATTGAAGATGTGATTACCATGATGAACGAACATGCGACAATGAATAACTGGTGGGCAGACAAAGAAGCTGATTTGGAAGCAATCGACATTCCTGCTTATATCGTTGCCAGCTATACAAACCCCATTCATACCTACGGCACATTGGAGGGCTACCGTCGCATTTCCTCAAAGAACAAATGGCTGCGTATCCACAATACCGGGGAGTGGGACGACTATTACAATAAAGAGCATACCGAGGAGCTCCGCTGTTTCTTTGACCGTTATCTGAAAGACGAAGGTAACGGATGGGAAAACACGCCGAAAGTCCGGATAAGCGTCTTAAACCCCGGCGGAAAGGATATTGTGGACCGTGTGGAAGAGGATTTCCCGATTCCCCGTACACAGTATAAAAAACTGTACCTTGACGCAGCAGAAAACACCCTCACCGAATCCCCGGTTACAAACGAGGGTTATGCACAGTATGATTCCGACAAAAAAAGAAGCGGTGTCTGCTTTAGCGTAAAAATGGCGAAAGATACCGAAATTACCGGCTATATGAAGCTGCGTTTATGGGTATCTGCTCTTGATCATGACGATATGGATTTATGCGTAAATCTTGAAAAGCGCCGTCCTAATGGTTTGAAATACAAATATAGCTTAGGTCCCGGCATGGACACTTCGGCAAAAGGCTATATCCGTGTTTCTCTGCGGGCATTGGATGAAGCAAGGAGTACCGAGGAAAATCCACGGCAGTCTATGGAAAAGGAACAGAAGCTAAATAATGGCGAGATTGTGCCCGTAGATATTCTTATCTGGCCTATGGGACTGAAATTTAAAAAGGGCGATATTCTGCGTATCACGGTTTCTCCCTATAAAACCAAGAAAATGTGGACGGGACCGTTCAAGCTGAAAATGGCAAAAATAACGATTCCGAAAGAGGGATATACCTACTTTCCGGGCGATAAGCCGGAAATGTATACCATCGGCGGCTCGGAAATGTTTGCCGGTTCCAATGTAGATACTTCTGATATGCCGAAAGACCATAACAAGGGCAGACATCGTATTTATACCGGCGGGAAATATGACAGTTTCCTTTATGTGCCGGTGATACCTGAGAAGGAATAACAGGAGGTTTTGTTTATGTGGCTTTGGTTTGTTGAAACAGGCTGGCTGTACTGTATGCTGATTATGGGAATTGTTCTGACAGTACAGTTGATTGTTAAATGGAAAGATTGGGACATACTCAGAAAATTAGGTGCTTTTACCGTTATAGTTCTCGTTTTTCATGTTTGGGAAGAATGGGTAATGCCCGGCGGTTTCCACTATTATTACAATATAGCTTCGGAAGCTGTCTTGCGGGATCGTTATCCGATGAACGAACTTACAGATATGATTACCAATTTTGGAGGCGCATTGATTTGGTTTGTTTTAGTGCAGACAAATAAGTACGAGCGAAAGATGAGTTTTGCCGTTATGCTGTTTAGCTATGCAGAGGTGGCGATTCACTTATTAGGAGCTGCTTCTTCTCGTGCATTGCTGTTGGAAAGTGGAGTTTATTCGCCCTTTTATACGCCGGGAATGCTAACAGCTCTTGTTTGCTGGCTCCCATTGGGAATTGCTTATACCGTGTATTTTATTAAGACACGCATCAAAAAATGGGATGTAATTGGCTGCGTAGCAATTCTTGTGGTTTTAAGCGCACTTCTGATTGTAGTGCCGGAAAATTTGCTGAAAAGCGAAGATACCCCTTATGTGTATGACAACGCCGGATGGTATGAACAGTGGATAGATGATAGTGGCATGATTATCAAAAAGGATCAGAAGTAAGAATGGTTATAAATGTGATCGTTCTGATTTAACAAATATGAGAAGTTCATTATATTTTGATTTTAACAAAAAATGGATTGACAGACTCCGGTTTATCACTTAATCTCATTCCCGACTCCGCCGATTTTAAATCCGCACATTCGACAAAACTTAAACCTCCTTGTATTGACGGGTGTATTTTTATATCTAAAATTTATAAGAAAGGAGGAAAGCAAAATGTCAAAAGCTAAAGAAACACATTTGTGGTTTGAAAAAGGTGATGATGAAATTCAGATCGAAAGCTACACCAAGAAGCTTAACGATGCAATTCTTGAGCTGAACCAGAGTGTTCCGGGTGCAGTATATCATCGATGATGAAGAGTCCGGCTTTTTTCGTGCGGCAGTAAAGCTGAAAAACATTACCTTTATGATGCTGACGCCACAATCTGAGAAAGCCAAGAAAGCTAAATCTGAAAACGGAAAGCGAAACAGTAAGAATTTTAAACATCAAAAACGACCTGATATGAAGCAAATCTTTTTTTCGGTCAGCAATTAAACGAGGACAAGGGGCGCTTGCGTTGTGATTGCTGTTACTTTGTCCGATGTTTAGCAAGCAGGGAAAATGTATTGCATTTTCCGAAAGGGAGACCCCTTAAACCCCGAATTAAAATGAAAGGAGATTTTCAAATGGAACAGACAAGAAACAAAATCATTTCAATAGCCAGCAAATGCGGACTGACTCTTTCCGAGTATATCCGTCAGGTGTGTTTAGGCTATGAGCCGAAAGAAATTTTCAGGAGGTATCAATAATCGCTACAACAAAATTGTGGGCAGTCAGCGGCTCACTGAAAAAAGTTCTCAACTACGCTGAAAACCCGGAAAAGACATCACTCAAAGATGTTATCGACTACGCAAGTGACAAGGCAAAAACCGATCAAGAGCTGTTCGTTACCGGCATCAACTGCGAAGCACAATATGCTTACGAAACGATGACCGAAACCAAAAGACAGTTCGGCAAAAGCGGTAAGGTAGTCGCATACCACGGCTATCAGAGCTTCAAAGAGGGCGAAGTTACGCCCGAAGAGTGTCACGCAATCGGAGTTGAAACTGCCAAGCGTTTGTGGGGTGACCGATATGAAGTTTCTTGTTACGACGCATCTCAACACCGAATCTCATCTGCATAATCACTTCGTGTTCAACTCCGTGTCATTCGTTGACGGAGAAAAATTCAAGTTCAAAACGGCAGATATTTATGCGCTCCGTGAGGTGTCAGATGAGGTATGCAAAGAGTTCGGCAAGAGTGTTCTTGAAAACGCACCGTTTCGAAGCAACAGTTCGGTTTACTGGATTCACCGAAACGGCGGTCTTACGCAGACGGATATCGTGAAAGATGATATTGACTTTGCGATCGCTCATTCTTACAGTCCGCAGTCCTTTGCGCAGAATATGTACGATATGGGTTACCGCTTCAATCGAAGTCTGTATACCGAACAGCCGTCAATTTTCGTGCCGGGCAGGAATAAGCCGATACGGTTAAAATCTTTCGGTGCCGATTATACAAAGAAAAGAATCTTTGAACGAATCGCCGAAAACCGATTTACCCGACCGCCGAAGATAAAATACTATTTTCCGTTATACAGAATCTACGGAAAACGAAAACCCACCTGGGCAGACAGTCTGTTCGCGCTGTATAAAACCCTGCTTGCAATTCTCGAGTTGATGTTAGCAAAACCCGAAGAAAAGCAAGTGCCCATATCTCCCGAGTTGAGATATGAAATTCAAAAACTTGATCAGTATATCAGTCAGCAGGAGTTCCTGACAGTTTACAAGATTGAAACTGTCGAGGGACTCTCTTCTTTTATCGTCGACTTACAGACGAAGATGGACGACCTGCTTGAACAAAGAAAGCAGCTTGACAACAAAATTCGACGTGCCGCAAGTCCCGGGGCAAAAGAAGATTACAAAGCCGAAAGGAGAAAGCTTTCAGGCGAAATTGCGGTTATCCGTGAGGATATTGCAACGGCAAAGGATATTGAATCCGATGCTTCAAGGCTTGTGAGAGTCCTTGATAACG
>JBJFHV010000457.1:0-6457 GCA_051894015.1 Acutalibacteraceae bacterium
CGCCGTGACCGATTTCACGTCTGCCCGGTCCTCTTGACGGTCTTGTTTCGCCGACAGAATAGGACGGGAAATTGTAGTGATGGATATATCTCTTATTGTCTTCATTGTCAAGACCGTCGAGAAGCTGAGCGTCGCTCATAGAGCCGAGTGTCGTTACGGTAAGAACCTGAGTCTGACCTCTTGTAAACATACCCGAACCGTGTACACGGCTTAAAAGGTCAACCTCGGCATTCAGCGGACGCATATCGTCAATGCCTCTGCCGTCGACACGCTTGTTTTCATCAAGCAGCCAGCGGCGAACCACATATTTCTGGAGTTTATAAAGACAATCATCAATCTTAGCGGGATCCGTATCTTCATATTCAGCGTCAAATTTCTCATGAACCTTTTCATAAACGGGCTTGAGTCTTTCATCTCTGACTCTCTTGTCGTCCGTATCGAGAGCGGCCTTGACGTCATCAATTGCAAATTCCTTAATTGCTTCAAACATTGCCGGATCGGGATCCTGAGACTCAAACGGAATCTTCTCTTTACCGATTTCAGCCTGAATGCCCTTGATGAATTCAACAATCTGCTGATTGGCTTTATGAGCAAACATGATGCCTTCATACATCGTTTCGTTGTCCACTTCGTTTGCGCCTGCTTCGATCATGGCTACAAGATCAGCTGTTGAAGCAACGGTTACCGCCATTTCGGACTTTTCTCTTTCAGCCTCAGTCGGATTGATAACGAACTTGCCGTCAACAAGACCGACGCTGACACCGCTGATCGGACCGTCCCACGGAATGTCAGAGATTGAAATAGCAATGGAAACGCCGATCATAGCTGTAATTTCGGGAAGACAGTCCTGATCAACCGACATAACCGTCGCAACAACGCCGACATCGTTTCTCATATCCTTCGGGAAAAGCGGACGGATCGGTCTGTCGATGACACGGGAGCAAAGAGTCGCTTTTTCACTTGCTCTGCCCTCACGTCTCTGGAAAGAGCCGGGAATCTTACCGACAGAGTAAAGCTTTTCTTCAAAATCAACGGAAAGCGGGAAGAAGTCTACGCCTTCTCTCGGCTTGGCCGACATCGTTGCCGTGCAAAGAATTTCGGTTTCACCGTAGCGAATGAGACACGAGCCGTTTGCGAGACCGGCCATTTTTCCCGTTTCAACAACAAGGGGTCTGCCTGCAAGTGTGGTTTCAAATTTTCTGAATTCTGAAAACATAAACATATACCTCTCTTTAAATTTATTATATCCACACGAGGCAGGTTTAGCAATAAATTCAAAGCTTACAGATAAGCTCTCAATTTAGTGCTAACCCATTTAAATACCTCGTGAAAATATTCACTGTAATCGTGCAAAAGGCAGACACGAAAACCATGTCTGCCTTAATAGCAAATTATTTACGAAGACCGAGTCTTGCAACGATGGAACGGTATCTTTCGATATCATTCTTCTGAAGATATGCAAGAAGGTTTCTTCTGTGACCAACCATCTTGAGAAGACCGCGGCGGGAATGATGATCCTTCTTGTTGGTCTTAAGATGCTCGGTAAGAGTATTGATTCTGTAAGTGAGAATAGCAATCTGTACCTCAGGAGAACCAGTATCGCCCTCATGAGTAGCATATTCTGCGATGATCTTGCTCTTTTCTTCTTTTGTTATCATTGGTTTCACCTCATAAAGTATATTTCATCAGCCAAACCCCCAGAAAACGGTCGGTGAAATGCCCGTTGGGCTTGATCCGTATTCCGAGCAATCGGCACAATGCTTGAAAGATTATAGCATAGCAACAAGAAAAAGTAAAGGCTTTATCAAAAGAAAATTAAAGAAATTTCGAATAATCCTATTATAAAAGCCGATTAAAACATGAGCGAATCGATAATATCATAAAGTCTATCAAACGCAGCTTCAAATTTTGCAATAATCTTTGAAAGCACTGTTGCATTCGATGCCTCACTGCTGTTGAATTCGTCATCATAGCCTGCGAAATCCACTTCAATTATCGTATTGCCGCCGAATTTTTCGGGAATCAAGCCGACTGCTTCGGTGGAATAGGTCAGATAATATCCGTCCATTTCTGCGGCAACTCCATAAGTTAAAACCTGTTCAAAGGTTTTATCGACATTTACTTTTTTGCCGTCCGTCTTGGTGATTTCACAGGAAATCGACTTTAATCCTTTTCCGTATCCCATGACGTCATCCGCTAAAGTGCAATCCTTAACCTCGATTTTTTGATACGGACAGGGATTGATTTTTACGTTCGAATAAGCGGCAGGTGCATCTTCGTAATCAAACCGAAGCTTCGTCTTACCGATTGTACAATAAAACGGTTCGCCGTTTAAAGTGTATTCGTCATAATAATCACTGGAATCAAGCAAGCTTCCGCTGTATTTGATTCCGAGCGGAGAATTGCGCTTAGCGGTATAAGTTTTTGTTGTGTTATTATAGTATGTTACCGAAAACTTTGCCGAATCAAGATCAACATAGTCCGCTCCCTTATAAACCGACTTCGGTACGCCGGATATTACCGTCAGCTTTTTCACATATCTGTCAACAAGGGAAAACTTGATTTTAAAGGTCTTTTCAAACGACGGATGCTGAAGTACTTCAACAAGACCGCTTATATTACTTGTCTTTTCTGATAAATAATCGGTCAGTTTCGCATTGTACATATAGCATTCAACATAAGCATAAACGTAATTCAAGCCCTTTTTGACAACATTTTTATAATGCTCACCCGAAATATAGGCATTTAATAAAACGAAATGGCTGTCATCAATTATGCTCATCATTAAAAGAGAACCGGAATCAACGACAACGGATTTGCCATTGGAAAGCTTAAGGGAAAAGCTGTAACGACCAAAATCGGAAATGCCGATATCGTCATAATCGTCCTCGTCGTACTGCATACCGGCACCATCTTCAAGGTATGCATCGATTTCTGCTTTGCTGACAGGATGTTTCGCATTTTTTCCTGTTAAAGCAACTGAGGTAACCGTCAGCTGAGATTCTCCGTCGGCGGTAAATACCACAGAACCGAAAACAGAAAAAATAAGCAAAGCAGTGAGTAATAAAGAAATAACTTTTTTCATATTTTTTCCTCCTATTATTTTGTAACAATATAATAACATTGTATTTTTTTGTTGTCAATATAATTAATAAAATCGTAAGAAAAAATTATTCTTGAAACTTCATGACGAAATATGATAAAATATGTCATCGGATAATTTCTTGAAAGGGAAGATGATACATTTGCCGATATGTCGCACTGAGTATCACAGGAATCAAATGATGAAAAAAACACTTTGTGGAGAATGGGAACTTCATGACAGCAAAAATAAATATCGTCTGAACGCCGTTGTGCCGGGCTGTAATTATCTTGATCTGATGAGAGAACAAGTCATTTCTGACCCGTTTTACGGTATAAATGAAAAAGATGTTTATTGGGTCGCTGAAACGGATTGGATCTATTCAAAAAAAATTGATATCTCGCAGCAAGAGCTCAGTTTCGAGGCTATAACGCTCGAGTGCAAAAGGCTTGACACAATTTGTGACATTTATCTGAACGGTTCGTTGGTCGCAAGCGGAAAGAACTGTCATGTCGGTTACAGTTTTCCCGTAAAGTCTTATCTTAAAGCAGGAGAAAATGAGCTCAAAATCTATTTTCATTCCCCGGTCAATTACGTCCGGCAAAAATACAAACAGGAACGAACTCCTGCTAATAACAACGGTCAGAACGGCATATCCCACATCAGAAAGCCGCAATGTCATTTCGGTTGGGACTGGGGTCCCGTTTTACCGCCGAGCGGCATTGATTCGGATATTTATCTCGAGCTGAAAAACTGCGGTAAGATCACTGACCTTAAGATACGGCAGAAAAAGAATAAAGACGCAAGCTTTACCGTCTCGGCAGAGACAGAAGCAGAACTGAAAAACGGAGAAACGATCGAAATTGAGCTGATTTCTCCGAACGGTGATCTGATTGCGCGAGAACGCGCCGGAAAAGGTGAATTCATTATCAAGAACCCGCAGCTTTGGTGGACACATGAATTGTCACCGAAGCCGGAGCAGCCTTTGTACACCGTTCAGGCCAACCTGATGGCCGATAAAGAAATTGTACACACTGTCAGTAAGAAAATCGGACTTCGTGAAATTCGGCTTAACCGGAAAAACGATCAATACGGTCAGAATTTTCAATTCATCTTAAATGACGTTCCGATTTTTATCAAAGGAGCCAATTATATTCCCGCTGACAGCTTCATTACAAGATTCACCGATGACAAGCTTGAATACCTCATCGACAGCGTATTATATTCCAACATGAATATGCTTCGGGTCTGGGGCGGCGGATATTATGAAAGCGATGAATTTTACGATATCTGCGATCGGAAAGGAATTCTTGTCTGGCAGGATTTTTGTTTTGCCTGTCAGCCCTACCCTTTCTTTGATACCGAATTTTTAAATAACGTTAAAAATGAAATTGAATATAACGTAAAACGGCTTCGTCACCATGCAAGTCTTGCACTCTGGTGCGGAAACAACGAAATCGAAAGTATGTCTTTGGCTTGGCAGAATCGTCCGAAATACGTTAAATGGACCGAGAAATTTTTCTATGACATCTTGCCCGGTGAAGTCAGAAAATACGACGAGGATACCCCCTTTATCCCCGGCACACCGTGCGGCATCGGTCATATGAAAGGGTTTGACCGTGATAATGTCGGCGATACGCATCTTTGGGCGGTCTGGCACGGCTTACAGCCGATGAAGTATTACCGTAAGCGAATGACACGCTTTTGCAGTGAATTCGGCTTTGAAAGCCTGCCTGATATCAAAACAATCCGGCAGTTTGCAAAACCCGACGAGTATGATTTACACTCTGATGTCTTCAAATCTCATCAAAAATGTGCAAGCGGCAACGACAAAATGATTTATTATATTGCCACCCGCTTCCGGCTGCCGAAGAATTTCGAGGACTGGATCTATCTTTCTCAGGTCACACAGCTTGAATGCATCAGTGATGCCACCGAGCACTGGAGACGAAACAAAGGAAGATGCAACGGCTCGGTTTATTGGCAGTTAAATGACTGCTGGGGCGTTTGTTCGTGGTCAGGTATGGATTATTACGGCAATTACAAGGCACTTCAATATAAAGCCAGAGATTTTAACGCCCCGTTAAGCGTCAGCATTGAGGACACAGACAAAAGCATCAATTTCTATGTATTAAACGATAAAATCGAAGACCAGTCTGTCACTTTTAAATATGAGATATTTGATTTTACCAAGGGTGTTGTGGAAACGCACGAAAAAAGCGTTACTGTGAAATCGCTTGAGAATGTAAAAGCTGCCGAATTAACCTTATCAAGCCTGAAAGCTAAATATAACCTTTCAGAAATCGGGATCAGAGCTGTTCTTTCTGTCCAGGAAAAAGATATAAATGAGAAAACATTTATCTTTAAAGCCGAAAAGGACATCGTTCTTCCGAAAGCCGATATCAGGCTTGAAAAAAGTTTAGAAAATGATCAGATCGTTTTGAAAGTTACGTCTGACCGCTACGCGCGGCTCGTCCGGCTTCATAGTGAACTTTCAACTTTGCCGTTCAGCGTTAACTATTTTGATCTGATTCCCGGTCAGGCTAAAACTGTTTTGTTGCCTGTCGACAAACATTTTGACATTGACCGTCAGCTTGACAGCATCAGCGTCAAGTGTGCGAATGATATTGAACCGAAAGCATCCAGGCTTTATGATATCAAGGAACGGATTCGGGTTTTCCTTCAGCCGGTAAATTTTGCTCAATGGGTGTACAACAGAAAAATACCGAATGATTTAAAAATTGAAAACTAACTAAAAAGAGCCGGACCGGAATCCGACTCTTTTTTCTTATGAATCACTGATGTTCTTGAGAGCCTCAAGCTCTTTTTTGTCAACCTTGATCTTGGAATCCTTGATAATTTTAACCTGTTTTCTGCTGATCGTAATCGGCGCCGCTTCCGCCTTTTTATCAAGACTGACTTTGAGTATACCGGTCAGAAGATTAAAATCGACGACCGTGCCTCTGCCCTCAGGCGTTTCAACAATTGCACCGTTTTTCGGCGTGACACGCAAAAGGTGTTCATAGGCGTCCTGCTCAAACCGCAAACAGCACATCAGTCTTCCGCAGGTTCCGCTGATTTTCACCGGGCTTAAAGAAAGCCCCTGCTCTTTTGCCATTTTTACGGAAACGGGCGAGAAATCGCCGAGAAACGTCTTACAGCAAAACGGTCTTCCGCAAACGCCCAATCCACCGACAAGCTTCGATTCGTCTCTTGCGCCGATCTGACGAAGTTCAATTCTTGTACGGAAAACCGAAGCTAAATCTTTGACAAGACTTCTGAAGTCAACTCTGCCGTCGGCGGTAAAATAGAACATAATTTTATGGCGGTCAAAGGAATACTCGACATCAACAAGTTTCATCTGAAGCTTATGGG
>JBJFHV010000458.1:0-6444 GCA_051894015.1 Acutalibacteraceae bacterium
CTGACTTTTTGATCCGACAAGAAGCATTTTACTTTTTGCTCTTGTCACAGCGGTATAAAGCAAATTCCGGTAGCAAAGCTGAGCCGGGACGCCGAGCACCGGCATAATGACCGCTTCAAATTCACTGCCCTGGCTTTTGTGGACCGTAACCGCATATGCGTGTTCGAGTTCCTTGAGGTTTTCGAACGGATAAATCGCCGTGCGGTCGTCGAAGAGGATTTTCATCGTTCGGGTGTTGTGATTCACCGTCAGAATAATCCCGATATCGCCGTTAAAAATACCCGTTGCGCTGTTTCGGCCTTTTGTCCAGACAATATCGTAATTGTTTTTGATTTGCATCACCTTATCGCCCTGACGGAACACTCTTGCACCGAATTCAAATTCGTCCTTTTCCGGCGACGGCGGATTCATCACCTTTTGAAGCGCGCGGTTGAGATTCACGGTACCCAGCTCGCCTTTTTTAGACGGGCAGATGATCTGAATATCCGTTATCGGGTTATATCCGTAGGCTTTCGGAAGCCGGCTCGAATAAAGCTGAACTACCGTATCGGCGGCGGAAAACAGGTTTTCCCTTTTCAGGAAGAAAAAGTCCCGGTCGGTAACGTTCAACTCGGGATATTTTCCCTCGACGATACGATGGGCGTTGGTTACGATCAGGCTTTCGAGTGCCTGACGGAAAACTCTTGTCAGTTTGACAACGGGCAAAAGACCGCAGGAAACGATATCATGAAGCACATTACCCGGTCCGACAGGCGGAAGCTGATCGCTGTCGCCGACAAGAACAAGACGGCAGCCGAGCGGCAACGCGTCCAGAAGCCCCCAGAAAAGCTGAACATCGACCATGGAAAGCTCGTCCACAATCACGGCGTCCGCTTCAAGAGGATTGCTCATATTCCGAGAGAAGGTCTGTCGGTCATTATCGCCCCAGACTACCTCCAAAAGCCGGTGTATCGTCTTGGCCGGTCTTCCGGTGACCTCGCTCATACGCTGTGCCGCTCTTCCCGTCGGTGCGGCAAGCAGTACTTTCAGCTTCCGCTTTTCGAAAAGTTCCAGTATACCGTTGAGCGTCGTAGTTTTTCCCGTTCCCGGACCGCCCGTCAGGACAAGCAGACCGTCCCGAACGGCAGTCAGAATCGCTTCCCGCTGTTTTTCTTCAAATCTGATGCCCTTTTGCTGTTCGATTTCGTCGATATCCGCTTCGATCGGACGACCCTTGGGCGCCGGGAATTTCAGCATCACCTTGATCCGGTCGGCAGAATTTTTTTCGGCATTATAAATCCCCGGAAGAAACAAAAACGGTTCTCCCGCAAGGTATCGCAATACAAGCTCTTTATCGTCAACAAGATCGTCGATGATCCGTTCCACTTCTTCGCTGTCACAGCCCAAAAGCTCGCACGCAGGCGCCAATATCTTCTTTTTCGGCAGACAGGTGTGTCCGTTTCCGAGATTGTGTTTGACGATGTATACCACACCGGCCCGTTCCCTTAAAATCGGGTTCCGGTCGGATTTGAAAAAGTTTTCCGCAATCTCTTCAACCCGTAAAAAGCTCATGCCGACACATTCACGGCAAAGAATGTACGGATTCTCGTTGATCCGTTCCACGGCATTTGCCCCGAACGCCTTATAAGCGGCAAGACATTCGCTTGAGGTCATGCCGTACTTTTCAAGATAGATCATGACCTCCCGGACAGCAAACTGCTTTTTGAAGCTTTCACCGATCGACTTTGCTTTTTCTTCCGAAATACCCTTGATCATCGCCAGCTCATGCGGTGAGTTTTCAAGTACTTCAAAGGTCTTTTCCCCGAATCGGTCAACAATCCGCATCGCCGTTGCCGGGCCGACGCCCTTGATCGTGCCTGAAGAAAGGTAACGAAGCATATCCGAAGCCGATTTCGGTAATTTTCTTTCGAACGCTTCCACCTTGAACTGTCTTCCGAAGCTTTGGTGAACCGTCCATTCTCCCTGCATAGTCAGCTCCTCGCCCGCACAAACAGTCGACATCAGACCGACTGCCGTAAAAAGCTCCCCGTCACAGCTCATGTCAAGCACACTGTAGCCGTTTTCGGGGTTGCGGTAAACAATGCCTTCGACAAAGGCTTTTATCCTTGTCACGTTTTCGTCATCGTATCTCATAAGCGTTCCTTACATTTCAAAATATATGATAAATTATACTACAAAATATTTCCTGTTTCAATATCCGCCGCCAACAAGTTCGCCCAAATCCTCTTTTGACAGAAACAGCACTTCATGCCCGCCGAGAATTTCCGAGCATTCGCGCTTGATATCCTCGCTGACTCCGAAATCAAGAACGATCAGCCGGCTCCTTTTGCAAATGGCAAGCAGATTCGTCTGAACATATACGGCAAACACCTTTTGCGCCAGACGCTCATCATTTTCGAAGCCGGGAATCACGGTGTAAAAACAGTCCTTTGCGTCCGAAACAATCAGACGGCATAAAATAACCGTGCAGATTAAAAAAGCCGACAGAAACAGAAAAACCGTCCCGAATGCGCTCAATAATTCCCAAATCACGACCAATCACCTCATTTAATTATATGAGATTCATCAGTCCGAGGTGAAGTTGCCCGACAGCAAATAAGACAGCACCCGTCGAAAGATGCTGTCTTTGGAAAGCTATTTTCATTCTGTGCTTGCATAAACATTGATTTTAGCGCCGTTATCACGGACAAGGATATTTTTTGGCATTCTTGAAAGAATACTGAAAATAAAGATATCGCCGGCGGCGCTAGAAAGATTGAGAACCTGAATAATATAAATCGGCCACTGCCACTGCGGGGCAACTACAATACATAATGCCGTCAGAATCACACCGAGAATCAGAACAGGAGCCACACACACCAGCAAATATTCGACCTTTGAGAAAACCTCATCACAGCCGACCGTTGCGTAAAAGAATTTATAGCGAAAACTCACCGCAGCGCCCTTTTTCATCAGCTTGATAAAAGCAACATGCACCCCTTCGTGCAAAACCACATAAACAGCCGCCATCACTAAGATCACGGCGGTTCTGAACAGGAACCATTTGAGAACGCCCGGTTCGTCACTTGTCAGCATACGCTCGAGTCTGTCAAACCCGAACAAAAACGCTCCGAGCAGAATCATCAGAACAATAATGAAACACGAAAGCGTATTGACGACGGCGGCCTCTTTTTTATTGTGGACAGTATCAATTACCTTAACAAGCTCATATCCGAGCGGTGATTTTTCTTCAGGCGTTCTCAATTCCGGCAAGCTCCCTTAACTGCTTTACTTTATCGGTTTTCTCCCACTGTACGTCAAGATCCTCACGTCCGACATGACCGTAGGACGCAAGCTGACGATAAATCGGAGCTCTCAGATGAAGCATATCAATAATCGCCGCCGGACGAAGGTCAAAGACCTCACTGACAATTTCGGAAATTCTGTCCTCATCGATAACGGCCGTGCCGAAGCAGTCCACCATGACCGAAACAGGGTGTGCCACGCCGATGGCATAAGCGAGCTGTACCTCACACTTGGAAGCAAGACCTGCCGCTACAATATTTTTCGCAACATATCTTGCCGCATACGCCGCACTGCGGTCCACCTTTGTCGGATCCTTACCCGAGAAAGCACCGCCGCCGTGGCGGGAATAACCGCCGTAGGTATCGACGATAATTTTTCTTCCCGTAAGACCGCTGTCACCCTGCGGTCCGCCGATCACGAAGCGTCCGGTGGGATTGACATAAATCTTCGTGTCGTCCCGCATAAGCGCGGCGGGAATAACGGGTCTGATAACATATTTCTCGATATCCTCACGGATTTGTTCGAGGCTGACATCGGCACTGTGCTGACTCGAAACAACAACGGCGGTCACGGCAACAGGCTTGTCGTCGACATATTCGACCGTGACCTGGCTTTTTCCGTCGGGACGAAGATAGGAAAGCGTTCCGTCCTTTCTGACACGGGTCAGCTGTTTGGTTAATTTATGGGCAAGTGAGATCGGAAGCGGCATCAGCTCCGGCGTTTCATCGCAAGCAAAGCCGAACATCATACCCTGATCGCCTGCTCCGTTGAGGTTATAATCCTCGTTTTCGCCGTCCTTTAATTCATAGGACTGATTGACGCCCATCGCGATATCGCCCGACTGCTCATCAAGAGCGACCAGAACGGCGCAGTTGTTACCGTCAAAGCCTTTGGCACCGTCGTCATAGCCGATGTCGCAGATGACTTCTCTTGCGATTTTCGCGATGTCGGGCTTATAGCTTGAGCTGATTTCGCCCATGATAAGCACCTGACCGGTGGTAACGGTGGTTTCGCAGGCAACTCTTGCCATGTTGTCCTTTTCGTAGATGGCATCGAGGACAGCGTCGGAAATCTGATCGCAGATTTTATCGGGATGTCCCTCGGTTACCGATTCGGAGGTAAA
Organism: Acutalibacteraceae bacterium; assembly: GCA_051894015.1. Classification (GTDB taxonomy): domain Bacteria; phylum Bacillota; class Clostridia; order Oscillospirales; family Acutalibacteraceae; genus UBA6857. The sequence goes on from JBJFHV010000458.1 coordinate 4,409, forward strand.
AAGAAATTTCGACATAAAATTACTTCAGCCGCATGAAACAGGATTTTTACGGCTTTCCTTTCTTTACAAATTAAAAATGCGGCCGCAAGCGACCGCAGATACCAGCCTTATCTTTCGGTCTACCTTAATACCGCAGGATTTAGCACCTTGCTTTCGCAGGTTGCCGAGCTTCAAAGGGCCTGTTCCCTCCACTACTCTTAATAAGGAAAAAGTTATTCAATTTCAAGTGATATTATACTCGTTTTATGCCGCTTGTCAAGCGGTTTTAAGAAAGAATAATACAGTTTAAAACTGCGTTCACAAAACGATCACAATCTTACATTTTCATCGCTTTTTTCAGTCTGTCAACAAGCGCTAAAATGATCGGGAAGCTGACAACGCTGAGCATCACGCCCTTGATTGCGTTCAGAGCCGTTGCCGACCAGATGGCAGGCCAGAGCGTCTCGCCCGTCAGCTCAATGCCGAGGAAATACTTGAAAAACGGCGGGTCAATAAAGTAGTTTCCGACAATGCCGAACGCGATAATCGACACGATGCCGACAACGCTTGCGGCAACGATGGCAACCGGCTTTTTCTTGTCCTTGCCGACCAATTTTTGGTAAACAAGGCAGAACGGCACGATATAAGCACAGCCGACGATGAAATTCATCAGGTTGCCAAATCCCATCTGCGTACCCATACCCTTGACAAGAAGCTCGATGGCGTTTTTGAGAAGCTCGACCGGCACCGCCCACTGTGCGCCGAACATCAGTCCTGCAAGAAGAGCGGGAATGTCGCTGAAGTCAAGCTTCAGGTGTCCCATGCTCGGAAGAATCGGAAATTCGAGCAGATAAAGCACGAAGCTTACCGCCGAAAGCATCGCAATCGTCACGATTCTGACAAGCTTTTCGTTTCTTGCCTTGGGACTTGCCGTTTGCGTGATAGATTTTTTTGCTGCTGTGTTGTTCATTTTTGATCACCTTTCCCTTTAGAGCGAAAAAGAAATGCCCACAGCAAAAGATGCTATGGGCGCGAAAAAACACGACATTCTTTCTTCTTTCATCCGGACTGTACCGTCGGCTTCGGAATTGCACCGAATCAGCTTTCGCTCGCGGGCTTCGGATTGCTCCGTTACCGCCGGTGAGGAATTTCACCTCGCCCTGAAGATTTAATTTTATTGAACTTTATGTTCGTTAACATTATAGCACCGGGAGTCGAAATGTCAATAGGTTATCGGCAATTTTTTTCTGATTTTGTCGGTCAGAATCACTCGCCGACAACAGCCTTCGTTGTATACAACGGCTGATCGGTTCCACCGGTTTGTGAAACCGTATTACCGAAATAACAGATATCGGCATAATTACAGACGGTGTACACATTCTTTGTTGCCGGGTGCGTACCGCCGTCGAAGGCTCCGTCATAGAGGATTCTCACATAAAGACCTTCGTACACATCGGGGAAGCTCTCCTGCACCGACGAAAAAGGCACAAAAATCTCGCCAAGCTTCATTTCCGGAAGCTGATCGAAGGGTTTGACCAAAAAGCCGTCCGACCTTACGGAAACAACCTGAGCGTCAAAGAAACACCCGGCAAAACGTGACAGGATTTCGCCCGTTTTCCCGCTTACCGTAATCGCTTCTGCTAGCGTGTTGCTTGCGTACTGCTCCTTGGAGTAAAGTATATTGCCGCTATGGGAAAGGTAAGACGTCCGATAAACATAGCGTATGCCGTTTTCGATGCTTTCATAGTGACTGACATCGGTGTTATACGGTAACTTCCATTCAAACGTTTTATTGACAACCTCGTCGGAGATTCCGAATTTGCTGAGCGGTTCGGACAACAGCACTTCACTGTAATTTTTTACTTCGGCTTGCCTGCCGATTTTTTTCAGGTACTTTTCCGCCTGACCGGCACACTGTTTCCATAAGCTTGCATAGTCCGACTCTTTCGGCGAAAGCGCACGCTCCCGGTATTCTTTCGGGAACAGCCTTTTGCTTGAACTTCCGTATTCGGAGCCGTCCTCGGCATAATCAATGCGGTTGAGAACATATTTTCCGT
>JBJFHV010000459.1:0-6440 GCA_051894015.1 Acutalibacteraceae bacterium
CTTTTTCGGTCAGATCCGAAGAAAGATTTTTGATGATTTTCAAGGTTTCTTCAACCGCCGTTTTTTCCGACTGCGGCGAAAGACTCATCTGAACGGCGATATAACCGCCGCCTGCATACCTTGCAAGATACGCGTCAATGCTGTAAACCAGTCCGAGCTCTTCCCGGATTCTTTTATTCAGCCTCGATGAGCTTCCCGTTCCGAGAATGAACAGGCAAAGCTGCAGCGGATAAAGATCGTCGTGCCATATGCCGACGCCCTCAAAAGCAAGAATGATATGCGTCTGTTCAAAGTCCCGCTTTTTCAGCGTAATTCCCGTCTGAAACGGAACCGAGGACTCCGAAAGCGGATTGCCCGTGTTTTCATCGTTTCCGTAACAGTCCCTGATCAGATTGATCATTTCCGTCTCGTCGAAATTACCCGAAACACCGATCACGGTCCGTTCCGGCACATAAAAGCGATTCATATGCTTGACAAAATCTTCTCTCTTTAACGAGCTGACGCTTTCTCTTGTTCCGAGAATTTCTCTTGACAATCCGTTGCCGGAAAAGACGGCACTTTCGTTCGTTTCACAGCAAACATCGGCAGGGTCGTCCTCGCACATCGAAATTTCCTCAAGAATAACGCCCTTCTCGGTTTCGATATCCTTTTCATCAAGCTTCGGATTTTTCAGCATATCGAAAAAGATATCGGCGGCGCTTTGAATCCGGTAATCGAGCGCCCTTACATAAAAGAAAGTATAATCCTTTGTCGTATACGCATTCACCGAGGCGCCGATATCGTCCATCGCGTCAGCAATTTCGAAAGCGTTTCGCTTCTTTGAGCCTTTAAAGACGATATGCTCGATAAAATGAGAGATTCCGTTTTTCTCCTTTTCTTCATACCTTGATCCGCTCGCCACCCAGACGCCGACGGTAGCCGAGCGAAGTTCCGGCTGTTTCAGGAAGAATATTCTCAGTCCGTTTTCGAGCGTAATGAGCTTCATATAGGTTTGGTTCCTTTCGTTATTGATAGGATATTCTTTATCTTTCCTCTACGGGAAATTCCGTACCACAGGCACCGCTAAACCAAAAATTACCGCTCAACTCACGGCTCGGGCTGTCGGCTTTCAATCAAGCGCTGCCCTTCCCGGCCATTGGTGTCGCCTTGCGAACCGCAAACTGCGAATAATACAGTTCGGCGTAGTCGCCGTTCTTTTCAAGCAGTTGTTCATGCGTTCCCTGTTCGGTGATTCTTCCGTTATCTACGAATAAGATCCGATCCGCTTCCCGGATTGTCGAAAGCCGGTGTGCAATGACAAAGCTTGTTCGGCCTTTCATCAGATCGTTCATAGCTTTTTGAATCTGAAGCTCGGTCCGGGTGTCAACGTTGCTTGTCGCCTCGTCAAGAATTAAAATATCGGGATTTTTCAAAACGGCTCTTGCAATCGTAATCAGCTGTCGCTGTCCGGCGGAAAGATTTTCTCCGTCCTCTTCGAGCAACGTATCGAAGCCGTCGGGGAAAGTCGAAACAAAACGATCGACCCTTGCGGTTCTGACAGCGTTTTCGAATTCTTCTTCGGTTGCGTTTTCGTGTCCGTATAGTATATTATCACGAATACTGCCTTTAAACAACCATGTATCCTGTAAAACCATGGAAAAAATATTGTGAAGATTTTCCCTTGAGATATCGCGGATATCGATTCCGTCGATTCTGATGCTTCCGCTTTGAAGCTCATAAAAACGCATCAGAAGATTAACGAGCGTAGTTTTTCCCGCTCCCGTCGGTCCGACGATGGCAATCAGCTGACCCGGCTTTACGTCAAGGCTGAAGTTTTCGATCAGCGGAACGTCCTTTTTGTAAGAAAAACTGATGTTGTCGATTCTGACGCTTCCGTCGGATTTTTCAATCGTCGTTTTCGCCGTGTCGGGCACTTCCTCTTCCTCGTCGATCAGTTCGAATACCCGTTCCGCCGACGCCAGAGACGACTGAAGCTCGTTGACAATGTTGCTCATATCGACAAGCGGCTGCATAAACAGCTTGGAATAAAACATAAACACGGTGATCGCACCGATATTGTAACCGCCGTTGATGATCAGATAGCCCCCGATCATGCAGATCAATACATAACCTAAGTTGTTGGCGAAATTGATCAGCGGTCCCAAAAAGCCGGAATAAAACTGCGCCTTGCGGCTGACCTCGTACAGCTCCTCGTTGATTTCGTTAAACTCTTCAATCGCCTGCTTCTCCCGTCCGAAGGCTTTTACGATATTGTGTCCGGTGAACATCTCTTCAATGTGGCCGTTGATATCGCCCGTAACCTGCCACTGCTTTCGGAAATAACGCTTCGAAACCGACAACACACCGAGCGCAATCAGCGCACCGAACGGAAGCGGAGAAAGAGCCGCCGCCGTCATGATACGGTTATACCAAAGCATGATGAACAGCACGCCGAAGAAAGTGACGATCGCATTGACCGAGTGAACAAAACAGTTCTGGAACGTGTTATTGATGTTGTCGATGTCGTTCGTGACACGGCTTAACAGGTCACCCTTGTTGCTGTTGTCAAAGTACAAAAGCGGCAGGCGGCTGAGCTTTTTGTTGATACGTCCGCGAAGATCGGTAATCAGCCGCTGGGTGACGCCCGCCATGATAAAGTGAATCACAAATGTACAGATTCCGCTTATCAGATAAATCAGGAAAATCGTAAAAAGCACCGACGATATTTTTCCGAGATTGATGCTTCCTCCCGAAAGCTTCACCGCTACCTGCTCGTTAATCAGATCCATGATATCGCCCAGGTACTTCGGGCCGAGTACGCTTAAGAAAGCACTGACTGCACCGATAAGAACAACGGCCGTCACCGCAATGCGGTCATTTTTCAGCATCTTCAAAAGCCGTTTTGCCGTGCTTTTGAAATTTTTCGGCTTCTGATGCTCCTGTCCGCCCGTCCGGTACTGGCTGTACTTTTCAGTGTTCCGCTTTTTATTTTGTGCGAAGGCTCTCTCTTTATTCTTCATGACAGCGCCTCCTTTGTCAGCTGAGATTCGGCGATTTCACGGTAAACGGGACAGGTGTTTAAAAGCTCGCTGTGCGTCCCGATTCCGCACACCCCGCCCTCATCAAGAACCACGATTTTATCCGCATCGATAATTGTTCCTACTCTTTGGGCAACGATAATCACCGTCGCGTCAAGCTTTTCTTTCATCGCTTTTCTCACTCTTGCGTCCGTCCGGAAGTCGAGAGCCGAAAAGCTGTCGTCAAAAATATAGACGTCTGCCTTTCTGACAAGAGCACGGGCAATCGAAAGGCGCTGCTTCTGACCGCCCGAAAGGTTGGTGCCGCTCTGGCTGACCCGGCTTTCAATTCCGTCGGGAAGCTTATCGACAAATTCACTGCTTTGCGAAATGTTGAGTGCCAGTCTGAGTCTTTCTTCGGTTGCGTTTTCGTCTCCGTAAAGAAGATTTTCCCTGACTGTACCGCTGAAAAGCGATGCCTTTTGCGGAACATAGCCGATCAGAGAATGGAGTGTTTTTTGCGGAAGCTTACGGACGTCCGTACCGTCAAACAGCACACGGCCGCCCGTCACGTCATAAAATCGGGTAATCAAAGAAACAAGCGTCGATTTTCCGCTTCCCGTAGAACCGATAATCGCTGTCACCTGCCCTTTTTCGGCGGTGAAGCTGATATTCTTAAGCACCGGCGCGGCATTCTCATAGCCGAAGGTTACGTTGTCAAATTCAACCGTGCCCCGTTTTTCGGGAACGATATCCTCCGGGTTTTCACAGTCTTTGATGCCCGGCTTGATTGCGAGCACCTCGTTGATTCTTTTGGCGCTGATGTTGGCTCTCGGAACGATAACAAACATAGCGGCGGCAATCGTCACGGCAAAGACGATCATCATCATATAAAGCAAAAACGCCTGTAAGTCACCGACAGTGTTCTGAATCTTCACGGTATCGGTCAGTGCATCAATATTTTTCGAGGCGATATACACAAGAAGTACAAGTGCCGTGATGACAAGCGTGATACAAAGCGGAAGAATGACGGACATGGTGCGCTGAAACTTCAGCACGAGTGCGGAAAGACGACGGTTTTTGTCTTCAAAACGTTCGTCCTCTTTTTCGCTCGTATTGAACGCCCGTATGACCCGTATGCCCGACAGCTTTTCACGAAGAAAGCTGTTGACCTCATCGGTGAGCTTCTGTCGCTTTTTGAAAAGCGGCATGACAATCTTTACGACGATAAAGCAGATCAGCGCAATAATCGGAATAATCGCAAAAATGATCATGGCAAGTCTTGCGTTCAGGATAAACGCCATCACCGTACCGCCGACAAGCATAACGGGTGCGGCAAGAATCATCCGCATTCCCTGCAAAAGGAAGTCCTGCAACACCTTGACGTCGTTGGTACAGCGGGTAATCAGCGACGGAGTGCCGATATGCTCAATATCGCTGTGAGAAAGGGATTCCACTTTCAGAAAGATCTTTTCGCGCATGATTTTTCCGTAAGCGGCAGAGGTCTTGCTCGTAAAATACGAGCTGAGGACCGAAATAAGAATGTTCAGTGCGGACACTGCCGCCATAATAAGGCCGGTTCTTTTGATGTATTCCATATCGCCCGCCGCAATCCCGTTGTTGATAATCAGCGACATCAGAAGCGGCAGTGCCAGAGACAGTGCCTGAACCAGAACAACGAACAGAATCGCAAGCGCAACCGTTCCGGCAATCGGCTTTAAATGCTTTAAGGCTTGAATCAATGTTTTCTCCTCCGTGGGCGGCAAAAGCCGCAGATAAAAAATTATTTTAAATTTTACCACAAAGTTATGAATAAAATATGAAGATATTGTCAGTCTCTCTGTTTTCTTACCGGCTAAAGAAGCCGATAAAAAAGCAAAGACACCGTCGGACAGCGTCTTTGACATTATGCAGATATGAGATATGGCAGAAACAAGGCGGCCGGGGCGGCGAAGCCGCACATTTGCCGTTTTTAACGGCAAATACAAAACCCGCAGGGTTTTGCGGCCGCCGTCCCGCCGTCGGAAGTGATTTTTTCTAAAGGATCCGGCTCTCCGTCACTTATAATCGACCGGTTTTCCGTTACGAAAAAACCGACTCTGCGGGGACTGTCTTTTTCAATGCATACCGTGTAAACCCGCGACCGCAATATGCTCGCGGCAGAAAGCTTCCGTCCCCTCGTGTCCGCTGAATAGCCGAACAGTTCCCCGAGCATATTTCATGCGCCGCAAGGCGTATTTCATTCATCATATGCCATAGGTATATGATTTATTTTACCGGACAGGCAATTCTCGCTCCCGTTTCGGTCTGGGCGCCGAAATTCATAAACGGACCTTTTGTCAGATCCTTTTCAAGCGATATTCCCGAAAAGTCGAACGTTTCCAATGCGTTGTTGACCGCGTCAATATAAAGACAGAAGTCGTCTTCATTTTCGAACGGCTGAGATTTGAAATAAACCATTTTGCATTCAGGCAGTTCAACAATTTCATAACCGTCGGCGAGTGCGAAATCGGTATAGTCAAACGGCACTTCGATTCCGGCGGCGATTTTGCCTGTTCCGTCCTTTACGAAGCTGTCAGGTAAGGTGACGATTGCCGCCGTATCAAGCTTTTTCGGGTTACTGTTAAGATAACCCTCCCATTCACAGCCGCATTCTTCGCAGAAGCTGAAGTAATCGGTCGCATTCTTTGAGCGCAGGACAATCATTTTCCGTTTCGGCTTATCGACGGTATAGACCGTCACAACGATATTCTCTTTCAATTTTGCTCCTCCTTGTTCTCTGATCTGTTTTACGGAATGATAAACAGGGTACGGAATAAATCTCGGAATCATAACGCCGTTTTTATGCTCGCTCGGGAGCACGCCGAAAAGCTTTTCAAAGGCTTTTGAGTAGCCCTCGTTCGTTTCGAACCCTGCATCAAGCGCAGCGTCCAGAATCCGTTTTCCGTGTTCGATTTCGACCGAGCTTTTCGACAAGCGCAGCGCTTTTATATATTCACTTACCGTTTTGCCCGTCAAAAGCTTAAAAATCCTGTTGATGTGTCGCGGTGAGTAGCCGACGGCACGATAAACGGATTCGGCGCAGAAGTCTTCGTCGTCGATATGATCTAAAATAAGACGCTGAACAGCCGTTACCGTTTCGAAATTGCTGTCGTTCATTTCACTCACCTCATATATGATATCATTCTTCGGTATACTTTTCTTGAACAAAAAGGACAAGATTATAATTGTTTAGTTGGTTCTCTTTTACTTAAACTTCTTCTATCTTTCTACTTTTGCACGAATGCCGCGCGGGCACTTACCAAGTAGAAGAGAACCGACTAATCTTTATAAAGACAAACTACGGGATTTCCTGTTCAATCGGTCAGCTAAGGAACCCCTCTGTCACGTTCGTGACATCTTTTCCTCCGGAAACGGGCACCCTTTTGTCTGCTATCGCAGACA
>JBJFHV010000460.1:0-6436 GCA_051894015.1 Acutalibacteraceae bacterium
TCGCTTTCAATTTTTTCAATCAAAAGGCGCTTTTCTCTTTCGGTATTTTCTTCATCAAAGCCCTCAAGCGTTACATCAGGCTCAAAAAGGCACGAACAAAGAAGATCAATCCCGCTTTTGATGACGCTTTCTCCCTCGAGTGTGAACCGGTCGTCAATCACGTTCAGACAAAGCGTCAGAAGCTGAATATCTCCGCTTTTCTGAATAAGCGGACTGATAGCGGCTCCGTAAAGAGAGGCGAGATATCGATTCATTTCCAGCATGGTGGGATATTGTTTGTTCGTTCTTGAAAGAAGACGGAGCACCAAGGCATTGGCGGCGGCGTTTTCATCAAGCGGTGTCGAAATGGTGATGGCAACAACCGCAGTTTTGAATTTGTCGGTTTTTTGTGTGAGCAGGTTTACCCCTTTACATATTTTTTCGCTTTTCATAAGCAGCCTCCTTAGATAAATTCAGATGAACCATGTCAGTCAGACATGGATTTATTCTGATAAATTTCAATATTATCCTCGACTGTAAGAATCAGCTCGTAGCCGGCGTCAATGTATTTTTTCTTTCTCGGCTCGGATTTTTCTTTGTTTCTTATGTCAAGTACAAAATATTCGGTGGTCGGTTTGTCGTGATATTCGTCCTCGTAAATTTCCGCCCTTTGGGCAAGCTTCGGAATAAAGTGAGCAGAAGCAGTCACGGACGCATCATCGGGAATGATTTCGAGAGCCTGATTGATCTGCCGGTATGAATCGCCGTATTCGGCGTATTTGATGATATAACTATAGCTTTTCGGAATCACCATCATAATAAATAAAAGAGTTCCCGCAATCGCGGCGGCAAAGGTCAGCGTGTTCTGTTTTTTCGGTTTTGTTTCGGAAAGATTGAGAACTGAAAGATAAAACAGAAAAGCTGCGATAGAGAAGGAATATTGATAGCCGATGTTGTACTGATATTTATATTGTGTAAGAAGGTTGACAAATATCGGTAAGATCAAAATATATCTTGCAAAGTTTTTGTTTCTGAAAGGAATCAAAGCCAACGGAAACAGCATCTGGGCCAGATAAATGAATTTTTCGGCGGTATCTTCTTTGGTTTTGAAAATTTCACCGACGGCATAGCCCGTGTTCATCAGCAGTGTTTTAGCTGCCTCAAGCAGTCCGCCGCCGCTTTGAAGATTTGCGTATCTCGACTCCATAACGCCTTCGCCGAAATGATTGAGAATAACACAGCATAAAAGAAAGTAAGCGGCACTCATCAAGACCATGCTTCCGCCTTTTACAAACTGCTTTTTCGCAACAATCAGATAAACCGCAAATATCATGACGTAAACGAAGGCGTCTTCTTTAACGGTGAGCGTCAGAACGGCAAAAAGAAACATCGGGACAGTTTTCTGACATTCAAAGAAATAAAACATCCATAAAAGAAGCGGCACCATGAAGCAGTTCTCGTGAAGATCGTAGAAACACCCGGTTGCCAAGGGGGCATACATTGCAAAAGCAACACATAAAAAAGTTGAAGCGTTTTTGGTAAGAGAGAGCTTTTTTGTAAGAAGATACAGCGGAATAATGCCGCTGAAAATTATGATTGGCTGAATAACATTCAAGGTTACGGGCGACGGAAAGATAAAATAAATCGGAAGTATCAGATAATATATGGGCGATATATGTACGGCAAGATGAGACAACAGTTTATCTCTTTCGCATGTAGTATTCATGGAAAAGTCGGTTTTCATGCTGTGAAACATATTGCAGAAAATTCCGAAATCGTATCCGGGCGCCGAATAGGTTAGGTATCGGAAAAGTGCCATCAGCAAGGTGACGATACAGGCAAAAGAAGCAAATGCAGTAATAAGCGCGATGCTTTGTCTTTTGCTCAGATCGTGATGAAAAAACTGTGGCTTATACTTATTATTATAGCAATAGAGCGTTACCGCCAAAAGCAAAACCATAAAAATGTATACATACATATTGTTGTTTTTTAAAAGAAGGACCGAGGCAAAAGCCAGAAGAGAAATCACAAAAGCGCAGGCGCTGATATTTTTTTCGCTCTTTTTTGCGTCGGCAATAAAAATTGCTACGGAAAAGATAGTTACGAATAACGCAAAAAGAAGTAAATTCGATTTTTCCGTAAACTCAAGCGATATTCCTGCATCCGCCGTGAAAGCGAGACAAAAATACTGCGTGATAAGCCATCCGCTTAAAATCGATAGGATTATCCTTTCAAAGGAAGTTTCGAATTTCTTTGCCATATGACGGATATTCTCCTTTTCAGTATTGTTATTGAACATTAGCGATTATATCATCTGAAAGAATATTTTTCAACCGTGACCGTCTTATTTTACTGAAGTTTCATAAATTTGTAAGAAACGGCGGCTCGTGGTGTTTAAGTTTCTTTTAGGTATCGATGATACGCTTTAGACGCTTAGATTGTCGGTTTTCAGCTGAAAATACTTTGGCAATTTTGCTAAAAAAAGTTCTGTATTGTAATTAAATTGTCTTTTGAACCTTAGCTGACATAGCTTTATGGTGAATTTATACAATGTAATTTTTCACGAAAATTTCCTGATTTTCTTTGAAAAAATGCCGTATGTATCAAAAATAATCAAAGAAAATTAAAGTTTTCCGAAAAATTATCTAAATTTTTTACCGTTTTATATTGCAAAATGCCGATAGTTTGTGTAAAATGGTAAAAGTGACGATGGTCAAAATGTATAAAAACACTTCAATTCTATGTGTAATGAGTTAGGGGGACATCAAATCATGTCTAACAGATTGTTTCAGGGTATCATTCATCAGATGAAAGACGCTATTGACCGTACGATCGGCGTTGTTGACAGCACCGGAACAATAATATGCTGCAGCGATCTCGGCCGCATCGGCGAGACGGGAATGCCGGATATCAAAACAGTTTTATCTGCGTCGGAGCCAAAGGCAATTGACGGAAAGACCTTTCTTGCTATCGGTGTTCAGATGCATCCTGAAGCCGCCGTATTTGTTGACGGTGACGATGAAAACGCCGCAAGTTTTGCGAAGCTTATCGGCGTGGCACTCAATAATATCAAGCAGTATTACGATGAGAAGTATGACAGAAGCAACTTCATAAAAAATGTAATGCTTGATAATATTCTTCAGGGTGATATTTATCTGAAAACCCGTGAACTCGGAATCAACAACGAGGTTTCGCGCTGTGTTCTTCTGATAAGAACGCAGGACAGAACCGATGTTTCCGTCAGCGAAGCCATTCAGCATCTGTTCCCCGACAAGACAAAAGACCATGTAATCAACATCAATGAGACGGATATTACCCTTGTAAAAGAAGTCCGTCCGGGTACGGACATAAAGGATCTTGAAAAATTGGCAAGATCCATAGTCGATACGCTTCATACCGAATATTTCGTCAACTGTATCATCGGTATCGGTACCATCGTTGCCGGTGTAAAAGATCTTCCCCGTTCTTTCAAGGAATCCCAGATTGCGCTTGAGGTCGGAAAGGTTTTTGATACCGAAAAGACAATTGTGACTTATGAAAACCTCGGTATAGCGAGACTGATCTATCAGCTTCCGACGACTCTTTGCGAAACCTTCCTCAAGGAAATTTTCAAAAAGGGTTCCATTGTCGGACTGGATCACGAAACCCTCTTTACAATCCAGAAGTTTTTTGAAAACAACCTCAACGTTTCCGAAACATCGAGAAAGCTTTTTGTCCACAGAAATACCCTTGTATACAGACTTGAAAAAATTAAAAAGCTGACCGGGCTTGACCTTCGCGAATTTGATGACGCGATCGTCTTTAAAGTTGCCCTCATGGTCAAGAAATACTTAGATGCAAAGCCGGTTAAATATTAATCGGCTACGACTTTGAAGCAGGTAAAAATATGATTGAATTTAAAAATGTTACTATGAAGTATAAGACAAACGGTGTTGTGGCTCTTGATAATTTCAATATCAAAATCGACGACGGTGAGTTTGTTTTTATCGTAGGTGCCTCAGGAGCCGGTAAAAGTTCTTTCCTCAATGTTATTATGGGACAGGAAAAGGTTGATTCAGGCATCGTTCATGTAGGGCCTTACAATCTCAACGGCATTAAAAACCGGGAACTTCCGTATCTGAGAAGAATGCTCGGAATTGTTTTTCAGGATTTTCGCCTGATACCGAAGATGACGGTTTATGATAATGTGGCGTTCGCGCTTCGCGTTATCGGAATGGGCGAAAGAAAGATTACCAAGCGTGTCCGGTATGTCCTGAAGCTGGTCGATCTTTCCAAAAAGGCCAGTTGCTTTCCGAATCAGCTTTCAACCGGTGAAAAACAGCGTGTTGCTATTGCAAGAGCGCTCGTCAATAATCCGGGCGTCATTATTGCCGACGAGCCGACCGGTAACCTTGACCCGGTTCTGTCAAACGAAATCATGAGTCTTTTCGATAAAATCAATTCTTTGGGTGCAACGGTTGTCGTTGTCACACATGACCTTGAGCTTGTTCATCAGTTTGACCACAGAATCGTAACGATCGAAAACGGAAAGATTATTTCCGACGTCGGTCCGAAGAATGTATATAATCCCGATATGGCCGGTATATCCGTTCCTTCAGTCTCAGCAGACAGTGAAGCAAAGGGAGAAAAGGAGGATGAAAAAGATGGCTAAGAAAAAGAAAAATCGAAGAAAATCCTCCGGCGGACTGAACACCTCTTATCTTACAAAAATGGGATTTAAAAATCTTGTTTCCAACAGAAGTATGTCCCTTTCTTCCATCAGTGTTCTTACGGTTTGTCTTTTGCTTATCGGCGTTTCGTTCCTTTTGCTTTTCAACATTAAAACACTTGTTAAGGACGTTGAAAAACAAAATGTAGTTGTTGCTTTTGTCAAGGACGGAATTGATGATGCCGCGCTGAATAAAATCAATACCGATCTGAAAGCCATTCCGAATGTTACAAATGTTGAATTTGTTTCAAAGGAAGCCGGATATGAGGAACAAATGAAAGAATTCGGCTTGGATAAGGAAATGCTTGACGGCGTCATTCAAAACCCGCTTCCTCATTCCTATCGCATAACGGTCAGTAATATTGATGACTTCAATACGACGCTTGAAGCGATAAAGAACGTCGATAATATTGATACGGTTCGGGAAAGTCAGGAAATTGTCAATCAGATTTCCACTCTTCAAAAATCAATTACTGCAATTTGTATTGTTATTGTTGCGGTTTTGATTGTTGTCTCGCTGTTTATCATCGCAAATACAATCAGAATAACGATGGTTTCAAGAAAAATTGATATCCAGGTCATGAAATCCGTCGGTGCCACAAATGTATTCATCTGTTGGCCGTTCATGATTGAAGGAATTATCATCGGTCTGATTTCCGGTGTGATCGCTCTTGCGCTGACATATGTTGTTCAGATCACTGAAGGCGATGCATTAAGCTCACTGTTCGGACTTTTCGGAAGCGCAACGGTTTCTGTTTCCGATATTCTTCCGATTCTTGTTGTCGGTTATATTCTTGCCGGCGCACTTCTCGGATCTTTCGGAAGCGTTGTTTCAATCAGAAAATATTTGAAAAAAGAGGGCAGCGAGGCAAGCTCGATCGTTTAATTTTCAGCAAACAGGAGGTAATGACAATGAAAAAAGTACTTGCGTTTTTCTTATGCTTCACTTTTGTTTTTGCTACAATATCGTTTATTGTACCCGACAATACGGCTCATGCCGCAACCAAGCAGGAACTTGAAGATAAAATCGATGACCTTGACGATCAGATTGCAAAGAACAAGAGTATCCTCAATTCTCTTAAGGATAAGAAAGAATCCCAGCAGGAATATCTTGATACGCTTGAAGATCAGATCACAGCCGTTGAAGATAAGGTTACGGCTCTCGAGACGCAAATCAGCTCCATTGACGAGGATATCGAAACCTGCAATAACAAAATTAAGCAGTTGAGAAATGAAATCAGCGTCATTAAAGATGAAATCAATGTAGCAAACGAAGCAATTGATGAAACGAACAGTAAAATTGATTCCTCTAAGGATCTGCTTGCAGCGAAGCTGCGTGCCGCCTATATCAACGGAAATGAATCGACTCTGAAGATTCTTATGGGTGCAGACAGTCTTTCGGGCTTTTTGACGAGCCTTGAAATGATGAAGAGAATGAGTGAAGACGACAAGCGAGTCATTAACGAGTTTAAGCAGACCGTTACAAAGCTTAAGGATTCCAAGGCAACGCTTGAAACAAAACAGAGCGAGCTTACGGAAAAATCAGAAGAGATTCAGGAACAAAAAGATGAAGCGGTTGCCAAGAAAAAAGAGCTTGTTACGAAGCAAAATGAACATTCTTCAACAGTAAAGCAACTGGAAAACAGTTATGCGACGGTTGAAAAGTATATTTCCGATCTTGATAAAAACAGTGCAGTTTACGAAAACTATATCAAGACCCTTCAGGCTGAACGTGAAGAAGCCGATGCG
>JBJFHV010000461.1:0-6345 GCA_051894015.1 Acutalibacteraceae bacterium
TCAGTCTGTACTAACGGCAGTGTTCAAACGGGTCAGGCACAGCGATCCGAAACAGGAAAACACTAAGCGTTAATCGCACCTTGGCAGTAACAGTCGGTCTGATCTTTTCCGTGCCTGACGTTGCGGAAGATAGACTGTTCTATTCAACAAAAGCGCTTGTAGTTTGCAAGTGAAAAATTCCACTCAGTTCTAAATGTTTGCTTTCATAACTTAAAGTTGTATGCAAAAAAAGATTTAGACTTGCCAACCCAAAGTCAGAAAATAAACAGCACAGCATATTTCAGTTTAGCGGTAGGACCCCTCCGACGGCTAACGCCGCCACCTCCCCTTTCAGGGGAGGAAAATACTTTTCCAATAATAGGGTTCTCCCCTGAAAGGGGAGATGTCAGCTTTGCTGACAGAGGGGTCCCCCTAAACTAAAATTTACCGCTCACCCCACTGCTCGGGCACCTCGCTTTCAATTAAGCACAATGTACCCCGGCATTGGCGTCGTCACACGACCCCGGGATTGGTGTCGCCACGCGACCGACGAAAGGCGGAGGCTGACCCTCTCTTTGGTCAAGCCTCCGCTTTGCTGTGCTTTATTCACTTTGGGTATCATCACAAAGCTTGTCGATGATCCTCTCGTTTCCGACCATTCCTTCGTCGAGCCCGTATTCGAACCATTCCGAATCGGTAAATTGCTTTCGGTCGGCGGCATAAACCGTTTTTTCGACTCCCGCTTTTTCGATATTGTCGTTCAGCTTTTCGGCAACCGTCCACCATGTTTTGTCGGATTCAGCGCTGAGAATAACCGTGTAGCCGTCGGAAAAGGTCAGCTCATAATCAAGCGCAAGATAAGGATCGCTCAGCCCCGTACGATATCCGAGATCCTGATCTAAGCGAAAGTACACCGTCACCTTTTCGGTGTCGCTTACACTGTAAGTGACCGGACTGCGGAAGATGCGGTGCCGGACAACCGAATCGGGAGTGATTTCCGTCCGGCCGAAAATACAGAAAATCGGTAAAACAGCAAGAACGGCAACCGCCGTCAAGGCGACCGAAAGCCCCTTTTTGGAAAAAGTGCTGTAATCGTACCGCTTGAAACAGGTCATGATAAAAATCACGGCGGCGGTGTCGAGAATCAGCGGAACAAGCAGGCTGTAATCGAAAAGAATCTCCCGCTGTTTTCCGGAAAGGAGGAAACAGATTTTGTCGGCGGAAAATAAAAACGCAACAAAAGACAGGATCAGTACTGCCGACGCGCCGAACCGATAAGTGCGTACTTTCATTTCACTCCTCCTTTTTTATGACAGCCGAGTCTTTGACAGCCTTTTATCAAATACATTTGTTTAAAATATAATATCTCTTTCGAGTCGATTTGTCAAGCAATTCAGCCGCAAAAAAGCGGCTTCCCTCTTCGGAAACCGCTCTTTCAAGTTCACTTTTTCAATCAGATCGAGTTTTTCAGATTCGTCACATTCTTAATTGAACCGGCAAGTCCGACAAGAATCTTTCCGAGTCCTTTTACGGCGCCCTGACCGTTGAGGATCATCAACAGTCCCTCCGCCATCGCCGGTGTGAACACGCCGCCGCTCATGGTGATGAAGTTGCGGATCGGAATCTGAAGCGCCATCGCGCGAACCATACCGCCGTTCGGGTCGTCCTTGAACGCCATATCCATCACTTTGTTGATAAGGAGGTTGATTCGGCCGCCCCATTTGGTGTGTCTTGCGTCCTCGAGATTGTTGAGAATCGTGATCGGTGCGGACGGATCATGGTCGGGAGCCGGAATCGGCTGACCCAGAATCGCTTCAAAAGCTTTGTCGGACACATTGTGAACGTCCGCGGTGTAAAGCTCAGGGGCGGTTTCCCGGTAATCGGGAATAGCCGCTTCGACGGTCGATTCCACCGTTACCGTACCTTCAAGCCTGATGTCGCGGCTCGAAGCGCCGACAAGAATCGTGAACGCGCCGCTTTCGACGTGCCAGTCGGAGATGTTGACGTTATAGTAAGCGAATGCGCGCTTGTCAAGCGTAATTTCAACCGTCGTTTCCTCGCCCGGTGCAAGGAACACTTTCTTGAAGCCCTTGAGTTCTTTTTTGGGACGGTAGATCGTGCTTTCGGGGTCGGCAACATAAAGCTGAGAGACTTCTGCGCCGGCAACCTTGCCGATGTTCTTGATTTTGTAGGAGACCGTCAGTGTGTCGGTGTCCTTGATCTTCTTTTGGCTCAGCTTCAGATCCGAATATTCAAATTCGGTATAGGAAAGACCGAATCCGAACGGGAACAGCACGTCTTTTTCGGCGGTGTCATAATAACGGTAGCCGATATAAACGCTTTCCCGGTATTCAACGGTGGCCGGATTTCCGGGGAAGTTGCCGTAGCACGGTGTATCCGAAAGCGACAGCGGATAGGTCTCCGCAAGCTTACCGGAGGGATTCACGTCGCCCGACAGCACGTCGGCAACCGCCTCACCGCAGGCCTGACCGCCGAGATAGCCGTTGAGAACGGCCTTTACATCGGAAAGCCACGGCATCTCTACCGGAGCACCGCCGGAAAGTACCACAATGATGTTGTCCGCAACGCCTTTGAGTTCTTCAAGCAGCCGCAGATGGGAATTCGGAATACGCAGATGGGATCTGTCGAAG
Organism: Acutalibacteraceae bacterium; assembly: GCA_051894015.1. Lineage (GTDB taxonomy): Bacteria > Bacillota > Clostridia > Oscillospirales > Acutalibacteraceae > UBA6857. The sequence continues at coordinate 2,631 of JBJFHV010000461.1, forward strand.
CCCTCGGATTCGTATTCTTCGGTAAGTCCGATAAACAACAGCACCTTGTCGGCCTGTCTTGCAATCCGGCAAGCGTCGGAAATCAAGGTCTGAGAAACGACGTCCTTGGCTTTGTCGTAGCCGGGCGCGTAAGTCAGCTTGAAGCCTTTTTTCATCAGTTCATCGAACGCATCGGACAGCTTGGTCGGGTTGATCAGCGACGAGCCTGCACCCTGATACCGCGGCGCTCTTGCCATTTCACCGATCACGGCGATCTTTTCTTCTTTCTTAATCGGAAGAACAGCATCCTCGTTTTTCAAAAGGACAACCGACTGAGAGCCGATCTTTCTGGCAAGCTGCTGATGCGCCTGCTTGTCGTAATCACAATCGCACAAGGCGTCTTTGGAGCGAAGAATCAGATCGATCATTCTGTCGCAGACGGTATCAAGAACTTCGATATCCATCTCACCGCTTCTTACTGCCTGACAGATTCTTTCGTCGTTGAGGCCGTTTGAGGACGGCATTTCCAAATCGTTGCCGGCGGCAAGACCGACCACTCTGTCGTTGACGGCGCCCCAGTCGCTGACGACGATGCCCTCAAAGCCCCATTCGTCACGAAGAATTTTATTCTGAAGCTTGTCGTTGTCCGAGCAGTATACACCGTTGATGCGGTTATACGCGTTCATCACGGTCCACGGCTGTGCCTTTTTAACCGCAATTTCAAACGCCGTCAGATAAATCTCGCGAAGCGCTCTTTCGTCAACCACACTGCTGACGGTCATACGGCGCGTTTCCTGGCTGTTGGCGGCGAAGTGCTTGAGAGAGGTACCGACGTTCTTGGACTGAACGCCGTTGATGAGTCCTGCGGCCAATTCACCGGCAAGAAGAGGATCTTCCGAAAAATATTCAAAATTTCTTCCGCATAAAGGAGAACGTTTCATGTTGACGCCGGGTCCTAAGATAACGCTGACCTTTTCGGCAAGGCATTCCTCGCCTAACGCCACGCCCATTTCATAAAGCAGCTCGGGATCCCAGCAGCAGGCGGTCGTCGCCGCCGTCGGGAAGCAGGTTGCAGGGACAGAATTCGAAAGTCCGCCGCCCTTGCCGTCCGGGTTTTGCTTTCTGAGTCCGTGCGGGCCGTCGGTGATCATAATTTCGGGAAGTCCGACTCTTTCCACACTTTTTAAATGCCAGAAATCCTTGCCGGAGCAAAGACCGGCTTTTTCTTCAAGAGTCAATTTGTCAAGTATTTCCTGATGCTTCATGTTTTACCTCCGTTTTCTCCGAAAAACTATATTGCTGTATCGAAGCATTATTTGTTTTATTATATCGTGAATTTTTTTCAAGGTCAATACCATATTGCCGTTTATTGTTGTGATAATTCTTTTCTCAGCGGAAAAAGCCGTCAAAAAAGTTCCGCTTACACGCCGTCGGGGGTCGGTGCTCGGGTTCCTTACAGACAAGAATTGTATCGTCGCCGATCACCTCGATGTCCTCCCAGCAGATGCGGAAGTCATCGTCACGGCCGAACAGTCCGCCGCATTTTGATTTCCCCCAGATAATGATCGCAACAAGCTTTCCGCTGCAGGTATCAATCTCCACGTCCGAAACACAGCCTAAGCGGCAGCCGGATTTTGCGCTGATAACCTCTTTATTGCGAAGCTCCGTCACTGAACAGCAAGCCATAAAATCACCTCGGTTCATTATATTCGCGAAAACGGCTTGTTAGACATCATTCAGCCGACCGGGAAGCGTCAGGAGCACGGATCGGATTCTTTCTTTCCATAAAAATACCGACCGAAAAAATCGGTCGGCAATCGGTTTATCTTTCCGCAGTCTCTGCAAGCTCCAGATAGAAGTTTTCGTATCCGTCGGGATAATCGCTTCCGGCGTTGCAGTAGTCGCCGTGATCCATCGAGTAAAGCGGCTCCCGATAGTACCAGACGCCCGGTTCAATGCTTCCGTTTTCCGCCGCCTGCTCATAAGGCACGGCATTGTCCGCCTCGTCAAGCGGATATAAGGCGCTCGCAAGCGGAACCATTCCGTCGTTGACGACCCAGTCCCCGGTCATTTCGATTCCGTCGAAGGTTTTTCCCTCACTCATGTTGATGGCAAGGCACGTTCCGTAAAAAATCGGTGCGCAGCCGGCTTTGTTATACTGACGGCCGAGGGCGTTCGTTTCGGTGATATAGCCCGAATAGGCGTAATAATAGGTATCGGGCGACATTTTGATTTTCTCGTTGAGTTCTTTTGAGCCTCGTATCGTCAGGTCATAGCCGGCGTTGTCCTCGGCTTTGACAAAGCTTTTGATTTTCGCGATACTCAGCGGCACCCGCTTTCCGTCCTCTTTCGGGGTCAGTCCGAAGTGTCCCATTCCGATATCACCCATAGCGCCCTTTGAGCCGACGGCACCGAAAGAATTCATCAGCAGTCCGATCAGGTACATTGACGGCGGAAAATCATAGATCATGTTCGCCACCTGAGAGCCGTTATGAACGCCCGAAAGCGTCGTTACGGATATGACAGACTTACTGTGTCCGCCCTTGAAAAATTCACTGACATTTTCGCCGCTTGCCGCTGTTTCCGTTTCGTCGCCGTAGGTCAGAAGCGAAACAAACAGCCGTGATGTCGGACCGCCGAAAGAGTGCCCGACAAGATGAATCGGCTCGGTAAGATCCCAGTCTCTTCCCATCAGCGGCTTTCCGACATAGGACTTGCCGAAGCGGTCGTGATTGTGTTCTTTGGAATGGGCTTCGCCGTAATCGACAACCGTCCCCGTAAGCTGAGCATACAGCTCACACGCTCTGTCCCATGCGCTTCCGACAGGACTGACCGAAGCGGCATAGGCTTCGTATCCGTTTTCTTCCAGCAGTCCGACCACGTCTCCGTCACTGATCGTCATACCGCCTCCGCCGCCCCAATACGGCATATTTTCGGTGATTTCGTCATACTGACCCCAGCCGCCGAGACCGTGTACCAGAACAAACGGCGCCGCGTTTTTCGTTTCTGTCGAAGTGTCTGTCGGCTGTTCGGCACCGGCAAAGACGGAAACAGCCGAAACAAGAAAGACAGCCGCAAGTAAAACGGAAATAATTCTTCTGATTTTTTTCATACCTGAATCCTCGCATTTGGTTTGATAAATATATATTACCAAACTATGAAAAGTTTGTCAACTTTGTTAACTGAAATGCCGGCGATAAAAAAACAGAGGCAGAGCCTCCGTCTTATTTTTATTCTGATTCTGATTACTGATAATCGCGGTAAAGCCCGACGACCTTTCCGAGAATCGTAACCTCGTCAACGATAATCGGCTCGAGCGCATCGTTCTGCGGTTGGAGACGGTAGTGTCCCTTTTCTTTATAAAAGGTTTTCACCGTTGCCTGTCCGTCGATCATCGCGACGACGATTTCTCCGTTTTCGGCATACGGTGTTTTTTCGGCGAAGATGATATCCCCGTCAAAAATTCCCGCATTGATCATACTTTCGCCGACAACGTGCAAAGCGAAAACCGGCTTATCGGAAGAAACGCGGCCGTTAAACGGGATATATTCCTCAATTTGTTCCACAGCGAGGATCGGCGTACCGGCCGTAACAACACCGAGAAGCGGCACCTGATGAACGTTTGCGCTTCTTGCCGTGATCCGGATCGAGCGCTTGAGCATCGGATCGCGCTCAATATAACCGAGCTTTTCAAGCGATAAAAGATTCGACTGAACAGAAGATGTGGAGCTCAGAC
>JBJFHV010000462.1:0-6340 GCA_051894015.1 Acutalibacteraceae bacterium
GTGCTGCATTTCTTTTTTCAGCCTTTCGGACGCGTCACGGCAAAGAACACAAAGCTTCGCCTTGTTCTTTACAATCGCTTCAATGGCGGCGTCATGTCCGACCGCAAGCCGTCCCGCCCGTCTGGCCATTCCCAAAAGGGACAAAAGACGGTCATTCATTTTCCGTCATCTCCCTTTCCATCCGGTCATAGACCTCTTCGGGAATCGTACATTCGAGAACCCGTTCAAGCCGTTTTGCCTTCCGGGCATTTTTCAGACATTCGGTTTTCTTACAGACATAAGCGCCTCTGCCCGCCTTTTTCCCCGTAAGGTCAAGGGAGATTTCGTACTTTTCCTCCTCGCCCTCAGCGGAGATTCTTGTTTTGACCACTCTTACCAGTTCCTTTTTCGGGAACATTTCATTACAGCCCATACATTTTCTCATCGGAATTTTTCTTTTTTGCATAGACCTCACTCCTTACGCCTGATACTCGGTTATTCGGCTGCACTTTGCGCGATGATATCAATCTTCCAGCCGGTCAGTCTTGCGGCAAGACGGACGTTCTGTCCCTTGTTGCCGATGGCAAGCGAAAGCTGATTGTCGGGAACGACAACATGACAGCTTTTCGGTACGTTCGGGTCAACGGTGACCGAGGTTACCTGAGCCGGCGCAAGCGCGGCGGCAATATATTTTTCCGGTTCTTCGCTATAACGGACAATGTCGATCTTCTCGCCGCAAAGAGCGTCGATAACACTGTTGACACGCTGACCGCGGGGACCGATGCAGGCGCCGACGGCGTCAACGTTTTCGTCACGGCTTCCGACGGCAATTTTGGTTCTGGAGCCGGCTTCTCTTGAAACGGAAACGATTTCAACCGTACCGTCCGAAACTTCGGGTACTTCACGCTCAAACAGTCTCTTGACAAGACCCGGATGCCGTCTTGAAATATTGGCATAAGAGGTGTTCTTTTCGTCTTTGACAACGGAAACGAAAACCTTGATTTCCTTATCGACGGCAAGGATTTCACCCGGAAGCTGATCGCCCTTGAAGAGCGTTGCATGGCTTCTGCCGATCGTGATTCTTGCGTCGCCCGTTTCGGGGTCAACATAATCGACAACGGCGGTAACAACCTCCTGATTGTTGTCCTGAAACTCTCTTTTGTTTCGTTCGCTTTCGGCTTCGCGGATACCCTGGCGAAGCACGCTTCTTGCGTTCTGGGCAAAGACACGGCTTACGGTCTTGGGGTCGATCGTAATATCAACGATTCCGCCGGCCGCAGCATTTTCATCGTAATTCTGTGCTTCTTCAAGAGACATCTGCGTTCTCTTGTCCTCAACCTCATCGACAACTTCCATTCTTCTGTAAACACGCATGGTCTTTTCTTCCGGGTCAAGATCGCAGAAAATATTATCGGCAAGCTTGATTGCAGTCAGTGCGGCTCTTTCGAATGTCTTGGTTTCTCCGTCGTCGAGTTTAACGGTTACGGTGTCGTCGTCGTACGCTTCAAGCACACCCTTGAAGTCGTTTTTCCCGTCAATTTTTTCTCTTGAGCGAAGAACAACGTTCTTTCCCAACGCTCTTTCAAAATGTTCGGGCAAGGACAGCTCTCTGTCGGTATAGCCGAGAGCCTTCTTGGCCGATTTCACAAGGGAGTCCCGGATCTTTTCATAAATGAAATCCGCAGGAATACCTCTTTCGCTTTCGAGAAGCTTAATCGCTTCAAATAATTCTTCGTTCATTTTTTACGCTCAGTCCTTTCAGTATATTAATGATTGATTCAACATTTTAAATTTCGTCCGAGAAGTCGTCTAATTTTACAAAAGACACTTCCTTTTTGGTAAACGCAAAGCCCGAACCGTCGTCGGCGCGAAAACCGATATTGCCGTTGTCATAGCTTTCAAGCACGCCTTTAAAGTCACGCTTGCCGTCGATCGGGCGGATCGTTTTTACCATGATTTTTTGTCCGATGCATTTCAAAAAATGCTCATCTCTTGTCAGCTCCCGTTCAATTCCGGGCGAGCTTACCTCAAGGCAATACGCCTGTTCAATCGGGTCCGCCTCATCAAGCGGCTTATTGATTGCGTGCGTCATTTCCACGCAGTCGTCAATCGAAACGCCGCCCTGTTTGTCAATAAAGATCCGAAGATACCAGGTCGTTCCCTCTTTCAGGAAACGGATATCCCAGATATTGAGTCCGAGTTGTTTTGCAATCGGTTCGGCAATCGCCCTTACCGCCGCAACGGTGTTTCCGCCTTTCGCCATATTCTGCCTCCTTTTTTATGCCGGGTCAAAAAGCAATAAAGAAGAGCGGACTTCAAAAGCCCACTCTGCACGTTACCATACGATAGGTATTATAACACATTCTTTTCGAAATATCAAGGGGTTTGGGGCTTTTATCTGTGTTTTTTTCATTTTAATATTCTGTCAAATTTTCAGTTCGTAAAATCTGCACTAAAAAATCCCTGTCGCCTCACCGGCGGCAGGGAAAACAGCATTATTTATTCTTATTCTGGATATACTCGTCAATTGCTTCTGCGGCGGTCTTACCGGCGCCCATAGCGAGAATAACCGTTGCGGCGCCCGTTACGGCGTCACCGCCGGCAAAGACGCCCTCTCTTGAGGTCTGTCCGTGCTCGTCGGCAATAATACCGCCCCAGCTCTGGGTCTCAAGTCCCTTGGTCGTGGACTTGATCAGCGGGTTCGGGGAAGTGCCGAGCGCCATGATGACAACGTCAGCGTCCATTTCGAAGGTTTCGCCCTCGATGGGAACAGGTCTTGCTCTGCCCGAAGCGTCCGGCTCACTGAGCTTCATTTTCTGACACTTAACCGAACCGACACAGCCGTTTCCGTCGTTGCCGATTTCGATCGGGGAGCAAAGGAACTCAAACTTGATGCCCTCTTCGATTGCGTGCTCGATCTCTTCCTTTCTTGCGGGAAGCTCGGCCTTGGTTCTTCTGTAAACGATCGTAACCTCGGCTCCGAGTCTTCTTGCACAGCGGGCGGCGTCCATCGCAACGTTGCCGCCGCCAACAACAACGGCATGATGTCCGTGTGCAATCGGGGTATTGCTGTGATCCTTATAAGCCTTCATCAGGTTGATACGGGTCAGAAACTCGTTTGCGGAGTAAACGTCCTTAAGGTTTTCGCCCGGAATATTCATAAACTTCGGAAGACCGGCGCCTGAACCGATGAAAACGGATTCGAAACCGTATTCGTCCATCAGCTCATCAATGGAAAGCGTACGTCCGGCAACGATGTTGGTGTCGATATCAACGCCCAACGCCTTGAGATTATCGATTTCCTTTTGAACAATCGACTTCGGAAGGCGGAATTCCGGAATACCGTAAACCAGTACGCCGCCGGCAAGGTGTAATGCTTCAAATACAACAACCTTGTAGCCCTTTTTGGCAAGATCTCCGGCGCAGGCAAGACCTGCAGGGCCGGAACCGATCACGGCAACCCGGTGTCCGTTCGGCTCGGGCTTGACGGGAACAGCGGTGCTGTGGGCATTGTGCCAGTCGGCAACGAAACGCTCAAGTCTGCCGATTCCGACGGGTTCACCTTTGATTCCTCTTACGCATTTGCTTTCGCACTGGGTTTCCTGCGGACAAACTCTTCCGCAGACAGCCGGAAGCGAAGAAGAACGGGAGATAATATTGTAGGCTTCTTCAAAGTCACCCTCAGCGACCTTGGAGATAAACTCGGGGATATAAATCTTAACCGGGCAGCCGCCGACGCAAGGCTTGTTCTTGCAGTTCAGGCAGCGTTTTGCTTCGTCTATTGCGGTCTCTTCGGTATAGCCCAAAGCAACCTCTTTAAAGTTTTTACTTCTTTCAACCGGATCCTGGGTCGGCATCGGGTTCTTTTTCAGCGACATATTCGGCATAATTATCTGACCTCCTGATTGAACAGATTGCAAGCCTCTTCACGGGCATGACCCTCAAATTCTTTATACGTTGTTCCTCTTGCCATGGCTTCGTCGAAGTCGATTTCGTGTCCGTCAAATTCGGGGCCGTCAACACAGGCAAACTTCGTTTTTCCGCCGACGGTCAGACGGCAGCCGCCGCACATTCCGGTTCCGTCGATCATGATCGGGTTCATGGAGGCAATCGTTTTTACGTTGTATTCCTTGGTCAATCTGCAGACGAATTTCATCATGATCAGCGGACCGATCGTAATGACTTCGTCGTACTCTTCGCCCGCATCAAGAAGTCTTTGAAGCGGAACGGTAACAACATTCTTTTCACCCGCCGAGCCGTCGTCCGTTGTCAGAATAAACTTGTCGGAAACGGCCTTGAACTCGTCCTCAAGAATCACAAGATCCTTCGTTCTGAAGCCGGCAATCGTATGCACTTCACAGCCGTGCTCATGAAGAGCCTTGGCGACCGGATAAGCGATGGCACAGCCGACGCCGCCGCCGACAACGGCAACCTTCTTTAATCCTTCGGTCTTTGTTGCCTTGCCGAGAGGGCCGACAAAATCATGAAGGCAGTCGCCCTCATTGAGATGATGCAGTCTCTCGGTCGTTCCGCCGACGATCTGATAAATAATGGTAATCGTGCCTTTTTCACGGTCAAAATCGGCAACGGTCAAAGGAATTCTTTCCCCTTCATCGTCAACACGAAGAATGATGAACTGCCCGGGAAGTGCCTTTTTGGCGACAAGCGGAGCCTTGATTTCCATCAGCGAAACGGTCGGATTCAAGTCTTTTTTTCTTACGATTTCGTACATATATTTACCTTCCTTCGAAATTATCTTTCACACACCGGGGGTAAAAATATACAAAACCCGGCTTTTTGGCTTTTTAATGATATCACCGTTTCCGTCAAAAGTGAAATGCATTATTGATATATCGATATACGGTTATTGATATATCTTGACGAAAAAGGAAATATTATGTCAAAACGCTCACAGCCGTTCGTTGCAAAATAACGACTGCTAACGGTGTTTTATCCTTATAGAAATAGTGATAAAATTATTATAAAATATTTTCAGGAGGGAACATTATAATGAAAAACAGCAAACACACCTTAACCCGGGTGCTCGCCTGCATCATGGTCGTGCTGATGACTGTGGCAGCGGTACCTTTCAACGGATTTTCCGCAAGCGCGGCCGGTACCGTTGTGAAATCCGGCAATTGCGGAAAAAACGGCAGTAATGTCAGCTTTACGCTTTACAGCAACGGTACGCTTGAAATCAGCGGAAGCGGAGAGATGGAAGACTACAAGTTCTACAAATATCCGCCCTACTCGAATTTCATTGTCGATGAAGAGAATAATGATGAGTGGTACGGAAACAACGAAGATTATGAGGATCTTACGGAAGGGTACAGAGGCTACGATGAAACAGTCAAAAAAGTAGTTGTCAAAAGCGGTATTACTGCCATCGGAAATTTTGCCTTCGCATCTTTCAAAAATCTTGTTTCGGTTTCAATCCCGGATACCGTCACTTCTATCGGAAGATGTGCTTTTTACTTATGCTATCGTTTAAAAAGCATTACCATTCCGAGCAGTGTCACAACCATCAAGGATGCGGCATTCATGTACAGCGGACTTACCGCTATTACATTGCCGGACGGCATAAAAGAAATTGAATCTTTTACTTTTTTCGGCGCCGATATCACGGCAATTTCTATTCCGAACGGCGTAACAAGCATTGGCTACTCTGCATTTTCCGAATGCTTTGATCTGGAAAAATTATCTGTCCCCGACAGCGTAACAACCATAGAGGATGACGCCTTCTACTTTTGTGAAAAGCTTTCTGATATTAAAATATCAAAAAATCTGACAAGACTCGGAAGCTATGCTTTCGATTTTACAGGCTATTATGACAACGATAAGAATTGGTCAGACGGTGTTCTTTACCTCGGCAATGCTTTGATAGCAATTGACAGAGAGGCGCATTCGGGCAAATGGAGCTATGAAATCAAGTCCGGGACAAAGTGCATTGTAGCGTCGGCTTTTAACGGCTCCGATCTTACAAGTATCGTTATTCCGGGCTCGGTAAAAGAAATACCGGAATATGCTTTCGCTTACTGCGAAAAGCTCACATCCGTCAAGCTTTCCTCGGGACTTCAGACAATACAGCAAAAAGCGTTCATGGGCTGCACAAAACTCAGCTCTATATCGCTTCCGACTTCGTTAAAGGCAATCGGCAAACTCGCTTTTTCCGACACCGCCTTGAATTCCGTTGTGCTTGCGGCAAATATTACAAATATCAAGACAAAAGCGTTCGGTTATCAACTCAAAGACGCGGCAGACGAATTCAATCCGGAATACATTAAGGTCAGCGGCTTTACCGTTAAAGGCTACAACAACACCGCCGCACAAAAATATGCCAAAGATAACGGCTTCAAATTTG
>JBJFHV010000463.1:0-6324 GCA_051894015.1 Acutalibacteraceae bacterium
AAGTACAGGAAAACATTTTCGGCGGTTCATTTGGCTTTGACTCCATCGGTGCACCGCATAAGCAGTGTGTCACAGAAAACGGCGCAAAGCTTACAATCAACAGCGAATATATGCAATATGCCTTCGATGAAAGCGAAAATGCCTCCGAGCTTGAATGGGTTGATTTCCGCTGCACGGTCAAGGCAATGCCTTCCAACCAGACGGTCACAACAGACGCATGCAGCTATTCGATAGGTCATAATATCGGTCTTGCTTCACTCGGATCGGAAAAGCATCAGAAGGTTTGCCTTGATACCAACTGCAGCTATACCGCTTCCCCGGAAAACCACAATTTCAGAATTGTCGCTTCAAAGGATGCAAGCGGTCATGTCCTCATGTGTCCGTGCGGAGAGAAGCTTGAAAAAGCGGCTCACACTTACGGTGAATTTACAATAACGCAAAAGGCAACAAATACACAGAACGGTTTAAAAGCAAGAACCTGCTCCGTTTGTAAATATGAAGATACACAGGAAATCCCCATGGCAAGCTCAATCAAGCTTTCCGCAACGAAATTCGTTTGCGACGGCAAGGAGCAGAAACCGACCGTTACCGTCAAAGACAGCGACGGAAAACAGCTGACCGAAAACACCGATTATACGCTTACTTACTCTTCGGACGGCTCCACCGTCGGCAAGCATTCGGTAACCGTTACCTTCATAGGCGATTACGCGGGCTCAAAGGCTTGTGACTATACGGTTCTTCCCGGCGTCACAACCAAGATTGCTACGGCTTCTAAGTCAACCTCAATCAAGCTTGCGTGGAAAGCGGTACCCGGAGCGACAGGCTACAGAGTATATCGTTACGATACGGCAGCAAAGAAGTATGTGACGCTCAAAAACACAAAGGCAACGTCTTACACGGTTTCCGGTCTTGAAAGCGGAACATCTTATAAGTTCGCGGTCAGAGCGTATGCGGCGGCCGGCGGCAAAACGTATTGGGCGGACAGCTATAAGACGGTTACGACAACCACCTGCCCCGGAATGACAACCAAAATCGCCACGTCCTCTTCCGAGACGTCTGTCAAGATTGCTTGGAAAGCCGTTGCGGGTGCGACAGGCTACAGAATTTACCTTTACAACACTTCTACAAAGAAGTATGAAACGCTGACCAACACAAAGGCAACGTCTTACACGGCGACAAAGCTCAAGAGCGCAACAGAATACAAGTTTGCCGTAAGAGCATACGCCAATATCAGCGGCAAAACCTATTGGGCGGACAGCTATAAGACCGTTGCGGCGACAACAAAGCCCGGTACACCGACGCTTACCGCAACAGCCGGCGCAAAGAAAGCGACGCTCAAATGGAACGCACAGACAGGAGCGGACGGCTATGTACTTTACATGGCAACAAGCAAAAACGGCAAGTACACAAAGATTGCCACTCTGAAAGGAAACACCAAAGTCAGCTACACCAAGACGGGTCTTACAGCCGGAAAAACCTATTACTTCAAGGTCGCGGCGTATAAGACTTATGCGGGCAGCAACGTTTACGGCGCATATTCTGCCGTAAAATATGCGAAAGTAAAATAAACAGATTTTTTCTAAACCCCTACATACCCCTCTGTCGGGACAGCGGAAAAACGCTGTCCCGATTCTTCATTTTTTCGTAAACAAGTTGAAAACAACCTGTAATCTGCCTTGACATATCTTTTTATATATTGTATAATTTTCCAGCATTAATTTTTTAAAATCTGTGCGATTTCACAGATTTTTGGGAGGAATTTTATGAAGAACCCTTTTAACCTGCCGACACCTGCCGGATGGCAGACCGGAAAAAAGGAAAGAATGTGCTATTATCTGTATTTTGCAGGTCAGAATGCCGTTTATTTTCTGATTGCCACCTATCTTACAACCTATATGATGTTCCAGGGCGTTGACCTTACGAAAACCGCCGCCGTTATGCTTGCGGTTAAAATATGGGACGCCGTAAACGATGCGATTTTCGGCGTTATCTTCGATGCCGTTAAATTCAAGAGCGGAAAGAAGTTTACGCCGTGGCTCAAGGTTTCCACACCGCTGATCGCCATTACAACCATTCTTCTTTTCATTATCCCGAAGGGCTCGAGCGAGGGTGTGAAGCTTGCCTGGCTTGCAATTGCTTATATTCTTTGGGATACCGCTTACACGCTTTGCGATGTTCCGATTTACGGAATCATCACCGCCATGACCGAAAATCTTGACGAAAGAACGTCCATGCTTTCATATAAGAGCATCTGGGCCGGCGTCGGCAACGCACTTGCCACCGTTTTAGCTTCCGTTCTCGTCAGCGAAAAGGTCGGCTCAAGCTATGCCATTGTTGCGCTTGTTATCGCTGTTTTCTCGTTTGCTACGATGTATCCCGCCGCAAAGAATCTGAAAGAACGCTGTGTACCCGTAAATGAGGAGTCGTTTACGCTTCGCAATATGTTCAAGTATCTGTTCAGCAACAAGTATCTTCTGATTTACTATCTCGGTTATTTCTTCTATTCGTCCGCAAACGTTGCTAACAGCCTCAATCTTTTTGTTTCGTATTATCTTTTCAACAATTCCCTGTTCTCGCTCGTTGTCGGTGCGCTCGGCGTTGTTCCGATGCTCATCTTCTCGCTTCTTGTCCCGCATATGCTGCGTAAGGTTGATAAGATGAAGCTTTACATGATCTGTACGATTTCGGTTATTGTCCTGAGTGTACTCAACTGGGTAATCGGCTACGGCAGTATCGTGATGTTCATCATTCTGACAACGCTTCGTTCGATCCCGCTTGCGATCATCGGTGTTGTTATGTTCATGTTTACGCCCGACTGCGCCGAATACGGAAAGTTCAAGACCGGAATCGATGCCAAGGGAATCACCTTCTCGATTCAGACCTTTATGGCAAAGCTTACGGGTGCCGTTTCCGGCGCTCTCGGAATGTTCATTCTCGGTCTGAAGTCTTCGGAATGGGTCAGCGTTGAGGTTGAGAATTTCGAACAGCTTCAGCAAAGCGGCGTAACACAGACGCCGCATGCACTCAACGTGCTCTGGTTCGTTTATATCATGGTACCGGCAATCGGCTGTATTCTTGCCCTTGTCACATGGTTCTTCTATCGTCTGAAAGACACGGACGTTCAGATCATGGCCGACTGCAACACCGGAAAGATCACCCGTGAAGAAGCCTTTGAAAAGCTTTCGAAGCCCTACGGCTGTACGCTTGAAATCAAGCAGCCGGTAAACAGCGGAGAAAAAGCAGAATGACAAAAGGCAAAAAAGCGGCGGTTATTGCCGCCTCAGTGATCCTCGTTCTCGGTCTTGCTACCTGTGTGGTCGGAGTCTATATGTATCAAAACGGTAACTTCCGTCAGATTCATCCCTTTACCGAGCCGGAAGACGGACAGATTAAAGTCGCTTGTGTCGGTGACAGCATCACCTACGGCGCAGGCATCAAGGGGCTGGAAAGAAAACGCATACCCGGTCGTGTTGGGTAAGCTTCTCGGCGACCGGTATTGCGTCAACAATTTCGGTTACATCGGACGCACGGCTCAGACCGATGCCGATAAGCCGTTTACCAAAGAGAAGCTGTATCAAAAAAGTCTTGATTATCAGCCCGATATAGTCGTTCTGATGCTTGGCTCCAACGACAGCAAGCCGTATAACTGGCACGGTATCGATGCGTTTAAGGCAGCTTACGATGAAATCATCGACAGCTATCTGAGTCTTGAAAGTAAGCCGGAAGTTTATATCGTAACGCCTCCGCCGGTGTTTCCGTATAAAGGCGATAAGGTCTGGTATGATCTTGATGCCGGGCTTATCAGCGGCGATATTACGCTTGCGGCAAAGCAGTTGGCAAAGGAAAAGAGATTGACGCTGATCGACATGAACGCGGTATTTGACAATAGAAGCGATCTTCTTTCCGACGGTGCTCACCCGACGGCCGAGGGCGCAAAGCTGTTTGCCGAAACGGTTTTTGAAGCTATCAGATAAAGAAAAACGGGGCAGGATTGAACTGCCCCGTTTTTTACCGTGGTTCAGCTTTGACACCCGGTAAGCTTGTATACTTCGCTTTCGATAAGTGCACTGACTTCGTCCACGTCAAAGACAATCCCCTTGGATAAGAGGAAGTTTACAACATATTTTTTCTTTTCGTTTCCCGATTTTCCGCCGTAAATCTGTTCGGCTGCGCTGACAGCTGTTTTGACCCAGAATTTCAGCTTTTCTGTTTTTTCTGCCGAAAGCCGTTGCTTTAAAACGGGAATAAGAAAAGCCGTAATCACTGCGGAAAGCAGGCTGATGATAATTTCAATTATATTCGTATAGTCGTTCATTTTGTTCTCCTTTCAAAACGATTCAATTATGGATTTCAAGGTCGTCAATCCGATGGTTGGCAACCTTGATTTTTTCTTCGTGCAGTTTGATGTCCTCTTCAAGCTTGTAGGTTCGCTCAATCAGATTGTTGTGCTTGTTGACCCGGTTTTCCAGCTGTTCAAGCCGGTAATTTGTCAGTTTATTGGAAACAAGGATTCCGCCGAACGTGCCGCCGAGAGTGCCGACAAGACTTATCAGGGCGACGATGACCGTATCACTCATTTCAGCACCTCGCAGTAGTCCAGACAAACCCAGCCGCTCGGTGTCTTGCCCCAGTTTTCCGCCGTTTCGCTGACAGTGAAAGCAAGACCTTTTACGTAGCCGTTGACTTCCTTGCCGGCAAGCTTGCGGATTTTCTTTTGCGCGTCGGCGGTCAGCTGACTGAATGTCAGCTTCTTGTACTTCGTGCCCGCACCGGCTCTGACGTTGAGCACGTCCGCTTTTGTGACCTTGTAGTTTCCGGTCGTGTACTTCTTCCCGGAATACGGTTTCTCCCCTGAAAGGGGAGATGTCGGCGAGCCGACAGAGGAGTTCTCTTTCCACCACTTCTCCGGGTCGATATACCCACCGCCGGAAAGAAGCTTCAAGCCGAGGTGCAGATGAATGCCTGTTGCTCTGCCGGTTTTACCGGTGTAACCGAGCACGGTATTCTTGTTGACGGCCTGTCCTTTCTTGACGGAAATACTGTCCAGATGATAGTGAAGCATCTTGACGCCGAGTTCCGTGTACTTTACCCAGACATATTTTGCGCCGCCGTACGCCCGGTCGGTTCCGCACGATAGCACAACGCCGTCCGTAACCGGGTACTGGGCAAGCTTTATGCCGTAGGTCGCATAGTCAACGCCGTTATGAAAGCTTGCTGTGTCGCCTGCCGCCGTTTTGATCGACTTTCTCGGGCCGTATGGCGAGGAAATGTAGTTGCTTTTGTTGTGGAAAATTAAATTTGAAAGTTCTGACATTCTCTTTTCTCCTTTCGTATTGTAAAAAACGCACTCTGTCAGTTGACAAAATGCGTTCTTGTGATATAATAGAAGTACAAAGGGTACTGCGATAAGCGGTTACGCCCTAAAACAGTGATTTAAGAATAACCGCTGCATTTGGACGATGGGGCGGTTATTTCTTTATGCTTAGAATGTAGCCTGTGGCTGCAATCAGAATCAATACAAGTAAAATGTAATATTCCATCAGCATCACCCCCTAATTGAAAATCAGAGGGCAAGCCCTCCGAAATAAGAGAGCGTAACCGCCTACCGTTATGTACAGTACCCTTGGCAGTCTGAGACTGCCTTTATTTTATATCACAGGTACCTGATTTTGTCAAATATTGCTGTATTCCGCCGAAAGGCGGTTTTTCTTTTTATTTTATGCTTTCTTCGGTTTCAATTTTTTCGTCTGTCTCCGTGTATGTTCTTCCGCTGTTTTTCGGGTCAACGGCCTCCGAATATCTTACGCCGTCACGCTCAATATAAAGGCCGATGTCGCTGTATGTCCGGTCAAAATCAGTGTTGTTTCTTGTGATGGTTTCCGTTTTTATCATATAGTACCTCCTGTGATTTCGGGATAATCTTCAATGGCTCTGATCTGTGCACTGTATGCCGTCCAGTTTGTGGCTGATTGGTACTCGTCAACAAGAGCCGACGGAACATACACATAACCTGTTCCTGCGGCGATCGGGGTGTTGCCGAAAGAATTTGTGTTTGCGAGCGTGCAAAGCGTCTCGCTTCGGATTATCAGCATTTCAAGCGGCGTACTCCAAAAAGCAAAATTGCCTATTGAGGATAAAACCGAGAAGTCTGCCCGGATTAATCCGCTGTACCAAAAGCACTGGGTTCCTACGCTTTCAAGCTTCGGAAACCTGACTTGCTTAAGATTATCGCAGTGTTCGAACGCACTGGTTGCACTGATTGACGCCGCATTGGGAAATCTCACGGATTCAAGCGCAGTACAGTAGCCGAAACTATTGATTCTT
>JBJFHV010000464.1:0-6211 GCA_051894015.1 Acutalibacteraceae bacterium
CTTCAATATGAGAAAGATCGGGAACTGTCTGAATGGAGGATAGAAAGCCGTGGCGATTTTGAGAAGGAAATCAGCCTTCATGAAGATGTTTTTGATCTGATAAGCGAAGGAAATTCCATTGAAATCAAAAATAAAACCAAAAATGATATTAATGGAAAAATTAAAATCTGTTACAAGAACCTTCAAAGCGGTGAGCTTTACGGGAGCAATGCTTATCTTGTAAGTGTTGACGGACTGAAAAGCGGAGAAACAAAACAATTCTTTCCGAAATACTTTCATTCGGAAAACAGCAGGGTAATTTATATAAAATATGATCAGTGAATATATTAGCTTCGGGAATATTACGCTTCAGCTGAAATTACCCGAGAAAACGGCCGGGAAGAACTTGTATGATGCTTTTTTCTGCGAGGGAAAAGTACCAGATTTTGTATATAATTTCAGCTTCTGCGATCGTCTGCCGGAGCCGAAGAAAGAGAATATTTGTTTTCATTCGCCCGAATATGCTGTTGAAAAGAGCGAAAGCGGCTGGCGTATTTTTTATAAAAACAGGGCAGAAAGCGGATTTTTTGCCGTCAGAGAAGAATTTGACGGTTCGTCTGAAATCAATGTTTTTCTTGATGCTTCGATTCGGAACAAACTGTGGACAAGAATTGTCTTAAATACCGTCGGAATCGAAGAAATCGCAGGAAAAAAAGGCGGAATGGTCTTTCATTCCTCGTTCATTGAAAAAGACGGCAGGGCTGTTTTATTTACCGGTCCATGTTCAATCGGAAAATCAACGCAGGCGAAGCTTTGGAATGTACACAGAAAAACGCCGATTATCAACGGCGACAAGACTTATATTTACCCGGAGAACGGAACCGTTTATGCTTCCGGACTTCCGTTTTCCGGTTCTTCCGGGATTTGTAAAAACGAAGTGATGCCGCTTGACTTTATCGTGAAGCTTGAAAAGGCGGATAAAAATCAAGTTGAAATGCTTTCATCGAAGCAGGCTTTTTTTACGGTTCTGGATTCGTGTTATATTCCGTTCGGCTATGGATTACCGTTCAGTCAGACAGCAGCTTTCATAGTGCAAAAATGCAAAATCTGCCGTCTTTCCTGTTTGCCCGATGTGTCGGCGGTTGAAACACTTGAAAACTTCATAGAAAAGGAGCAGAACCAATGATTCGCACTGCTGAGCCTGTTATGTCCGGTTTTCTTCATCTCCGTGCTCTTGAAAAAGGCGTTCCGATTTCCGGCACTTTTGAGCTTACTGCAAACTGCAATTTCAGCTGTCCGATGTGTTATGTTCACGGTATCGGTAAAAGGCATGAAGATCTGAGCACGAAAGAATGGCTTTCCCTTGCCGCGCAGGTCAAAAAATCGGGAACGCTTTTTCTTTTGCTTACGGGCGGAGAACCGCTTTTGAGAAAGGATTTCGAAGAAATCTACGTCAGTCTTTCAAAAATGGGCTTTATGCTTTCAATCAATTCAAACGGATCCTTGATTGAAGACTATATGCCTGTTTTCAAAAAATACCCTCCGAGCAGAATCAATATTTCTCTTTACGCCTCGGACAGGGAAACCTATAAAAGCTTTTGTAAAGCCGATCAATTTGAAAGGGTTGTCGGCGCAATCGAAATGCTGAAAAATGAACAGATATCCGTCCGGCTGAATTCCGTTTTCACTGCCGAAAATTATAAAAAAGCGGGCGATATCATCAGATTTGCGCAAGAGCACGATTTGAAGCTGAAACCCACGGCATATAATTATCCGCGGCTGAGAATCAGCGGCAGACCGGGTAAAAACGAGGCGAGACTTACTCCGGAGCAGGCGGCGCAATGTGCTGTGGAAAGTGATTTGCTCAGATTTGACACGCAGACATTTATACGAAGAGCCGAAAAGCTGCTTGAAAAAGCGGATGAATCTACAGATACGCAAGCTTTCACCAAAATCAGATGCAGAGCAGGCCGCTGTTCATATTGGATAACTTGGGACGGCAAGATGAGACCGTGCGGAATGATGACTGAGCCGGAAACGATGCCGCTTGAGGTCGGCTTTGACAAGGCGTGGGAAGATCTGAAACAAAAAGTGAAGGGGATTATCCTTTCGCCCGAATGTTCTGTTTGTGAAAAGAGAGTCTCTTGTCCCGTTTGTGCTGCAATGTGTCTTGCGGAAACCGGCTCGTTCAACAAAAAGCCTGAATATGTTTGTTCAATGTTTCAGCATACTTGCGATTTAACCGAAAAGCAGCTTTTGAAAATCGGAAGGCTCCCGAATATAACGGATTCTTACGGTGAAGTGTCGGAGGAGGATTTCTGTGATTATTAAAAAAGAACTTGTTTTAAGAGAGATTATGGGTGAAAATATGCTTGTTCCGTGCGGAAAGACGGTGTTTTCGGATAACGGACTTTTTATGCTGAATGATGTCGGCTGTTTTATCTGGAAAATTTTGCCGGCGGTTTCCGATGAAAATGAAATTGTGCAAAGAGTTTTGGACGAATACGACATTGAACCGGATAAGGCAAAAGAAGATATTGAAAATTTTTTAGCTTCTTTGAGAAGCTTTGAAATCATTGACTGATAAAGAAAGATTTTCTCTATCTCTTTCAAAGCGTTTTGCTCATCTGTAAAAGAGCCGCCCGGAAGGTGATCCCGAGCGGCTTTACTGTATTTTACAGGCAGTCTTTTTTCGTTATACAAGTCCTTCGTAAAACTTGTAAAAGTTCCCGTTAATATGGGTGTAACCGGTGTCATTTTTTTCACAGTATGCAAGACCCAAATCCACCCAGACATCCTGCACTCTGAACGTAAAGCGGATAATCTCTGAATTGGAAGAAAAAATCTCAGTTGTTTTCTCGATTATGATATCGGTGTTCTGCGGAGAAACGGATTTCATTTTTTCAAGGCATCGGAGAATGACCGCCTGCTCTTTTTCGGGGAAAAGATCCGGAAAAAGGACAGAGCTTCTGTTCTGATAAACGGTTTCGACGGACTTTCCGCCTTCGCTTGCTTTGATGGTTAATTTGTCCGTGTCGGGAAGAGATAAGACCGCTTTGGCGGCGGCTTCGAAATCGGCTTTGTTGTCAGAGTACAGGCTTTCAAGCGCCCGGTCACATTCCTGCGCTTCAGTCAGCAGTTTCTGATAATTTTCGTTGGTGGTCTGTATGATGTTGTCGGCGGTACCGGTCGGCTTATTGCCGTCTGAATTACAGGCGGAAAAACAAAAGAGCAACAGGACGGACAACAACAAGGTTACAGCTTTTTTCATGAAGAAACGCCTCCCTTGGATTGAACAGCAGGAATAAGAGCCGGAGAATACTATAGATTTCTAATATTATAATAACATAACTATATTTTATTGTCAATTATGTTTATTACCGGGAGGAATATTCTGATGATTGTTGATTGCTTGTCTCTGTTTTTCTGGGATTCTTTTTTATAAATTTTAAGATTTGACTTTACACTTTCTTTCATTTGTGATAGACTGTTTTAAACTTTAAAGTCAAAAAGTGAGGAATCAACTATGAAAGCAAAGGTTACCGCTGCGGCAGAAATGAAAATCGGCGAAATTGACCGCCGTGTTTTCGGCTCGTTTATTGAACATCTCGGACGTGCGGTTTACGGCGGTATTTATGAGCCCGGACACCCGCTTGCCGACGAAGAGGGCTTCAGAACTGATGTAATTAAGCTGATCAATGAGCTTGATGTGCCTGTTGTACGCTATCCCGGCGGAAACTTTGTCTCCGGCTATAACTGGGAGGACGGCGTCGGTCCTGTCGAAGAAAGACCGGCAAGACTTGAGCTTGCCTGGGGCGTGACCGAGCCGAACAAATTCGGCACAAATGAATTTATGCGCTGGTGTAAAAAGGCAAAAACAAGCCCGATGATGGCGGTCAACCTCGGAACAAGAGGTCCTGAAGAAGCAAGACAGCTTGTTGAGTACTGTAACCACCCTTCGGGAACGAAATATGCCGATCTTCGCCGCGCTCACGGCTATGACGAGCCGTGGGGCGTCAAGCTCTGGTGCCTCGGCAACGAAATGGACGGACATTGGCAGATGGGAGCCAAAACCGCCTATGAATACGGAAGAACCGCCAACGAAGCGGCAAAGCTGATGAAATGGGTAGACCCGTCTATCGAAACCGTGCTTTGCGGATCGTCAAATCGCCGCACCAAAACCTTCGGCGACTGGGAAGCAACAACGCTTGATCTGGCTTATGATAATGTGGACTATGTTTCGCTTCATCAGTACTACGACAACAAAACGGGCGATACTGCGTCGTTCCTTGCCAAATCCATGGAGCTTGACGATTTCATTTACAGTATTATCTGCACCTGTGACTTTGTCAAAGCGAAAAAGCGCACGAAGAAGCAGATTAATCTTTCCTTTGACGAATGGAACGTCTGGTATCATTCCAATGACGATTACGTTGAAAAGTGGTCAACCGCTCCGCATCAGCTTGAGGATATCTATAATTTCGAGGACGCGCTGGTTGTTGCCTGTATGCTGATTACACTTCTGCGTCACGCCGACCGGGTAAAAATTGCCTGCCTTGCCCAGCTTGTCAACGTTATCGCACCGATTATGACCGAAAACGGCGGCAGAGCCTTTCGTCAGACGATTTTCTATCCGTTCAAGCTGATGTCAAAATATGCAAGAGGAGCTGCCCTGAAGCCGATTGTCGAAAGCCCGAAGTACGACTGTAAGGAATTCTCTGACGTACCGTATCTCGAGACGATTCTCACTTATGACGAAGAAAGCGACGAGGTTGTGTTCTTCGGTGTCAACCGCTCGATGGACGAAAATATGCTTCTTGAACTTAAGCTTTTGGGCTTTGACGGCTATAAAGCGGTTTCGTTTGAATCCATGGACGGTTACGGTGTTCTTGAAGAAAACAGCTTTGATTGTGAGAAGGTCACGATGCATCAGAATCCTGTGCCCGAAACGGACGGAAGCATAACAACCGCTGATCTCAAGCCCCTTTCGTTTAATGTAATCCGATTCAGAAAGTAAAAATACGGAATCTCTGCATCAAAGCATAAGCTGTGATTAATTCAGAGGTTTCTTAGAATATGTATCACGAAATCACCCTTTTTCATATAATGTGACAGAAACATTATGAAAGGGTGATTTTTTTGAACAGTTTTGATTTGATGATGGAACGATATAAAAAGGAGCTTGTCGATGCCAACCGCCGTTCAATGGAGCAGGAATTGTTAAACCAATCCGAAACGTCAGAGCTTGAGGCCGCTGAAGTTTTACATGAATCGGAAGCCGAACCCGCAGTTTCGGTCAATGCTGAGCCGCAGAAGAAACCGGAGCCTGATATGACCGCCGAAAAAGAGACTCAGACGCAGCAGACTGCAGAAAAACCGGGACAGACGGAAAGTCCGATGCCGGACGCAGAAGAAGACCCCGAGGACAATTCTTTCGGAACGCTCAAGGTGCAGGTGTTTGCCGCTCAGCAGGTTTATCCGATCAGTTCGGCAAGAGTCATCGTCAGACGGCACGGGGAAGACGCCATAATTTTTGACGGTTATACAGATTCAAGCGGGATTGTGGATAACATCAGACTCCCGACCCCGGGAAAGTCGCTTTCTTCTGCACCGGGCAGGATAAAGCCGTATTCACAGTATGATGTTTTCGTTACGCAGCCGAATTTTGTCAGCCGTAACTATATGGGGGTTCCCGTCTTTTCGGGCGTGGAGTCCATTCAGACCGTCCGCCTTGTGCCGAAGCAGTTCGGTACTGATTCGACAACCGTCACGACGGAAAGCGAGCCGAATGCGCTTCTGATGCAGGAAAAAGGTGAGGGCTGATATGGCAAATCCTGTCATTGTTCCTGAATATATTACCGTACACTTAGGCCGTCCCGATGAACCGGCTCAGAATGTGACCGTGCCGTTTACGGATTATATCAAAAACGTGGCTTCGAGTGAGATATATCCGACCTGGCCCGAAAGCGCCATCAGAGCGAATATCCTTTCGCAGATATCGATTGCGTTAAACCGTGTGTATAACGAGTATTACCGCAGTCAGGGCTATGACTTTGACATCACGAACTCCACACAGTTTGATCAGGCTTTTCAGCCCGACCGTGACTATTTTTCGAACATATCCGAAATTGTGGACGAAATTTTCAATACTTACGTTGTCATGCAGGGCACCGTTCAGCCGTATTATACCGAATACTGTGACGGAATCAATGTGCAGTGTCCCGGGCTTTCC
>JBJFHV010000465.1:0-6211 GCA_051894015.1 Acutalibacteraceae bacterium
AGTAATAATAAGCCGCCGATTCAAAACCGTTATAGATATACTTATGACCCGTGCTGTCCTTATACATAAACATACCTTCACTCATCGGAAGATGAATATAAGATACAATATTATTGATTTCATAAGCATTTACTTTTTTGCCGTTAGCAAGCGTTAAAGCAGCCGTTCCTGCTTTATCAAGATTCACCCTGCCTATGTATAAATGGCTGTTGTTGGTTCTTCCCCATGATGTACCGATATAGATATTGTTTTCGCTTACAACAAGCGACTGAATATCGTAGATTGAATCCGGTACGGCAATGACATAGGACGGTGTAGCCGCGCCTGAATCGGAAAGTGCAGTAAATGCCGCCCACTCGTCCGCGGAATTATCGTAACCGTTGAGATCATAGCCGAGAACAAGGCTGTTATAAGCGGAGTTGGCGGCTGTATTATAAGAATCTGAGGTTGACTGATAAAAATTGCCCGTCCAAAGAATCCCGTCTTCAATCGAAAGATATGAGGTACCCGAAAAATTGTTTGCCGAGCCGATATCCACCGTACCTTCAAGGGTAAGGTTGGTTTCACTTCCGTTTGCGGCCGCGCTCAGCTTATCAAGCGAAACATAGCTGATGGTTGAACCGCTGTCGCAGATATAAAGGTTATTATCCGAAACCCCCAGACCGCCGGCGTGCGAAGTGAAGGCCGAGCCGTTCTTATTATAAAGATTAAACTTGGCAACATATTCGCCCGTTGTAAAATCCAGTGCGTAAATAACACTCGTTGAATTGGTATGAGTTGAATTCGAGCCCATATAGGACGTGGTAAGAACCCAGTTTTTTGCCGGATAATAAGCAAGTCCCTGCGGCACCATGTCGTCCGCTGAATTCAAGCCCGGAATAACCATATCGGGGTTGCCGTTTGTTCCGTCCAGAGGCTGTGCATATCCTCCGAGATACGCCTCTTTCAGCGTTACATTGTAAGACTGATAATCCGGTACAACATGCGTTGCCGTATTGTTTCCGATAGAAACATCAGCCGCAATTGCAGCAGGTGCAAACGCCCATGTCGAAACAATCATCAGTATTGACAGTATCACTGACAATGATTTTTTGAATGTTTTTTTCATATGCCTTACTCCTTTTTTGATTTGCGCAGGAAGCTTCCCCCCGCAAGCACAGATTTATCATGTTTTCCTCTGCGTACTGCAAGAATAATGAAATCACAATACAAAAATAATTTATCACAAATTTTGACAAAAATCAACATTTTGTTTGCCCTGCCACGCTTTTATACCGTTGTTGTTCCATACTTCCCTTGTCCGGTGAAAAAGAAGAACAAGAAATGAATGAAATTCGGGTATCGGTTTGTGTTTTCTTCCGGGAGCTCTTATATTCTTTATTCAAATATAAGCATCCTACAAATTTTACAAATATACAACAATGTAAGCAAATTAAGCAAAACGAGACAGCAAAAATGAATAAATTCAAAATCAAAATCAAATGATTTCTTAACAATTTTATTAAAATTTCATAAAATCCATTGACTGTTAACAAGTTTTGGTATACAATATAGAAAACGATCCGAAGGATCATATGGGAGGTGAAATTCATGGAAATTTTTGACAAGATCTACGCTATCCTCAAGGAGTTCATCAGCAGCTACGTTGCTATGATCAAGAAGCTCGTAGAAGGCTTCCAGGGCCTTAAGGACGAGGAGACAACTGCTGCTGCTGAATAATTCAGTCACACAGTTACCAATTATGTTTTCACATGATTCAAAACAGCCGTGGGAAATATCCTGCGGCTGTTTACTGTTTATTTATCTTTTTGCCTTTTCAATCCGGAATACGGCAAGCGGTATTATCGTCCACTGAAGGATAATTCCGAATAATCCCGCCGTTATGCTGGTCCAGATGATTGAAACAGGGATTTTTGCATATCCGAAAGCGTAAACCGCAATCAGAATCGCCGCCGCTCTTATCAGCCGTCCGCCTGCCTGCGTGAGCAGGACTTTAAAAAAGGTCGGTATGCTCGCTTTACGCAGAAGCCCGGCAAGAAAACCGTAAGCGGAAAGCTCGATCATCATAAACGGAAGCAGTCCGATTCCCGGCATCCCGGTCAATGCAAAGCTGAGCACCGGTGCAAGAAAACCGGAAACCGCGCCGGCAAAAGGACCGGCAAGCAATCCTACCAAAATGATCGGCAGATGCATCGGCAGTATCACTTCACCCAAAGCAGTACCGAGACCGGAGACCGCGCCGATAACGTGAACAATCTGCGGCAGTGCAACAGCGCCGATGACAGCACAAAGGGCAGCCAAGGTCTGAGTTTTTAAAGATACCGAGCGCCTTGCCGTGTTTTTTACAATTGTGTCAGTCATAGTAAAAACTCCTTTATCGATTTTTAATAGGAAGGTATCTGCCATACTGTCTTACTTTAGCAAAAAAGAGCTGTCAAAAGACAACTCTTCCTTTTGTTTCTCACGTTGATTATTGTTCTACAGCGTATACACTGACCTTTTTGCGGTCCTTGCCGTAACGCTCAAACTTAACCTTACCGTCAACAAGAGCGAAAAGGGTGTCGTCAGAACCCTTGCCTACGTTGTTGCCCGGATGAATGTGCGTTCCGCGCTGTCTGACAAGAATGTTGCCTGCAAGAACGAACTGACCGTCCGCTCTCTTCACGCCGAGTCTTTTGGATTCGGAATCACGTCCGTTACGGGTTGAACCCATACCTTTTTTATGAGCGAATAACTGAATGTTAATCTTAAGCATCTTAATTGCACCTCCGTAGATTTATATGTTTCGGGTTTTGCAGGCGATGTATTCGGGATACTCGTCTGCCAAAGCATTTATGTGAAGCCTGAAGCCGTTTAATATGTCCTGCGCTTTCGAAGCCTCGGCACTGTTTAAAACAAGCTTCATATAGCCGTCTTTTACCTGAATTTCGGGGGTGAGTCCCAATATTTCGGTTACGGTGTTAGCGGTCATGAATGCACACGAGGAAACCGCAGAGCAAATAATGTCGCTGCCCTCTTCGCTGTATCCGCTGTGCCCTTTCAGCTCAAAGCCGACCGTCTCTTTTTTCACATAAAAACTGACTGTGATCATGCCTTATGCATTAATAGCGGAAATTTCAACCTTTGTGTAGGGCTGTCTGTGACCCATCTTGCGCTTACAGTTCTTCTTCGGCTTGTAAGTCATGACTGTGATCTTCTTGGCCTTGCCGTTCTTAACAGCCTTAGCGGTAACGGTTGCTCCGTCAACGTAAGGTGTGCCGACCTTGATACCGTCGTCCGTGCCTACTGCGATTACTTTATCAAAAGTAACCTCTGATTCTGCTTCGACGTCAAGCTTTTCGATGAAGAGGGTATCGCCTGCTTCAACCTTATACTGCTTTCCGCCTGTTTCGATGATTGCGTACATTTTCTTTCATTCCTTTATTATGGACTCGCTGTTTCAGGCGGAGAAAACTCACTTCAGGCATGACA
Source organism: Acutalibacteraceae bacterium (assembly GCA_051894015.1). Taxonomy (GTDB): domain Bacteria; phylum Bacillota; class Clostridia; order Oscillospirales; family Acutalibacteraceae; genus UBA6857. The sequence goes on from JBJFHV010000465.1 coordinate 3,472, forward strand.
AAACACGCCGCCTTTTCCATGCGGTAGTTGATAGTATAACAAAGTTTATCAGGTTTGTCAACTCTTTTTCGGGAAATTTTAAAATTCCGACAACCACAATCCTTTACTTTTTCGACTGAAAGTCAGTAGTTTATCACCTGACAATCAACAAGCACGATATCTCTCAGATGATGCGCGGTATTGGCAAACATCACAGTTCCCGTAACCTGAACTCTTTCATTTTCCGAAAGCTGCACGTCCGTGTTAACCTGTACAGAGTCCACCATACATTCATAATCGGTAAAACTTCCGTCATCGCTGTTGAGCACGCATTTTAAAGGCTCGGCAAGATTCAGAATCATAACGGTACCGCGGTTGCCTGAATTGACTTCGTATGATTCATAAGAAATCGTACCCGATACAGTCAGCAGTTCTCCGTCTTTCACATTGCAGGGTGTTTCGGTTGTCTCGTTGTCCTGCGGCTGCTGCGTCTGCTGATCTGTGTCAACAATCAATTCTCCTGTTGTTTTATTGACAAACGCATCTCCGACAAGAAGATTCGCACCTGTATACTTCGTTGCATCATTGCTTTGCAGCCGGACCGTAAAGATATATCCGATATCGTCTTCATATATCTCATCATCGAAAATAACATATTCTCCGTTTTCCGAAAAGTTTGAATTATAATAATCAAGGACCTTCTCCTTAGCTTCTTTTCTTGTTAAAGCAGAGGCCTTCGCTGTTGTATCAAGTATTTCATCAGTTGTTTTCCCGGTTTTCTCCGTTGTTGCTTTCTCTGTCTTTTTCACTGTTGTTTTTTCGGTCTCAGCGTCATCGTCTTCATCTTCCGCTTTCAGAAGCTTCCAATCCAGATCAATGCGTGCACAGTCATATTGAAAATCGCGCAGTGCTTCCCCGGCATAATCATCGTACAGAGAATCGAATTCATCTTTGTCAATTTCGGTTTCCTTTCCGCTTGCGGAACACTCATAATATCTGTTCCCGGAATCGGAAGAATCGATCCGGAACGATCCGTCCACATCAAACGTGTGACTGTCACCGGTAATCTTATAAAAGGTATAAAATCCGGTCGTTTCCCCGGCGTCCGGGTCACCGTCTTCATAGCTTGTGAGCATCACACGGCCGGTCGGATAAACAACATAGGAGAAATACTCGATTCCTTCAAATTCATCCGCAATCTTATAGATTTGGCCGTTTGCATAGGTAAACACATCAAAAAGGCGGTAATCGCTTTCTTCTTTTGTTCCGATAAACAATTCCGGCGTACCGTTGCTATCAAAATCATACAAAGCATAATAGATATCACCGTCTTCGTCATAGTTTTGCATTTCGTCAAACAGCCGTCGGTCAATATATTCTTCATACTGTTCATACTCGTCCGTGTTTTCCGAACCGCGGTAGAAATCGTGACGGATCAGCTGACGATACGTTATCATGACAGGCGCGTATTGCTTGTTCACATATTTTTGCAATTCTTCCGTATTATCCTCATGTGAATAATCAGCCGGCGACACCGAAGCCGTTGTTTCTTCCGCATTCTCTTTGCTGTCTTGATTGTCATGCGCTTTAATCGCCGATATAACAACCGCTGCAACAGACAGTGCTATAACAATAAATACGGTAACGATGATCCCAACAGTCGCTTTTTTTGAAATCTTCTTTTTTCCCATTTGCCATCCCCTCTTTTTCTGCGAAGGCTGAAAGCCGGCAATTATTCCCTTATATTCTACGAAAGTCTTATTCTTTTGTCAAGTTTAAAACGAAAGGTTGCTATGAAATATATCAGCCATGCCATGCCTTTTTCCTTCGGATTCAAATTCACGCGTTCTGTTCCACTCTCATAAAATAGATAAGGGCAATACCGAGCGTTCTTACGAAGGGAGGTTGACGAAAATGAAAAAACTTAAAGCAGGTGCCGCACTTCTTTTGTCCGTCCTGATGCTTCTATGCTGCCTGTCCCCGGTTCTTGCGCTCTCTCCCGACAGCGAAAAAGTTTACGACGGGATTGACGTCAGCGTGTATCAGGGAGAAATCAACTTTGCTCAAGTCAGACGATCAGGCATCAAGGTCGTCTATATAAGAGCCGGCTACGGGATCGGCGCCGTGGACGAGTACTTTCGCCGCAACGCACTGGCCGCAAAGCAGGCAGGATTACGGTTCGGCTTTTACTTCTATGTCACGGCAAGAACGCCGTATGAAGCCGAGCTTCAGGGACGATACTTTGCTTCGCTTATCCAAAACACTGAATATGACTGCCGGCCGGCAATGGATTTTGAAGAGTATTCGGGGCTTTCTCACACTGAAATCAAAAACATCGGTCTTGCTTTTATCCGTGCGCTTGAAGAAAGAACGCGTCACTTGCCGCTTCTTTATACCGACGCTTATGCCGCTTCTCTGATCTGGGGCAGTGACTTTTCCCGCTATCTGCTGTGGGTAGCCGATTACGGGCCGACTGAGCCGGACGTTACGGGAGACACATGGAAAAGCTGGGCAGGCTTTCAGTATTCGGATTCGGGACGTGTTAGCGGAATCGAAGATGCTGTTGACCTTGACAAATTTACAAAAGCCGTTTTCCTGACCGAAGAGGAAAAAGACGAACGGTGCCGATAACAAGAAAAGTGCCCGACCGAAAAAGTCAGGCACTTATATTTTTTATTTTACGAATGTTCCGACAATCTTTCTGATAAGATTGAAAAGCGGCTCAATGATGTTGAAAAGAATCGAGATGAGCGGTTTGATT
>JBJFHV010000466.1:0-6200 GCA_051894015.1 Acutalibacteraceae bacterium
GGTAACTTATGATTCGCCGTCGGACATCAGTCTTTCGATGGATAAGAATAACTCAACTCAGTACATAAACAAAAATTATACCACTTCATTTTCGACGGATGAGCTTTCAACATCCATTTCGGATTATGATTCTTCAGGCTCAACCGGTGCAACAACTACAAATGTCAGAACGGCAAGTATTTATTACAATATGAATACGGCTAAGTATAAAAATCTGCTGACGGCCGGTATTATTTGGAATATCGGCGTATGGGGCGTTGCAACGAATCAGACCGGCTCTCAGTATATCGGCAACAACGTATGGGCGGCAACAAGCAGTGACGCATCAACTTACGGTACCGTGAAAGCAAGCGATATTCTGGTTCAGTATCCTGTATTGGTTGAAAAGGGAAATAATTCTTATGCGTCGGCTCAGGCAACGGCAACGAGCTTTAAGGCTACCGCAACCAAAACCGATACTTATCTCAAAAGTAATGCCGATCTTTCAGAAAATCCCGGTCTTTATACCGTAACTAACGAAGTTCAGGCATGGCACAGCGAGTCCAAGGTTGCAACAAATGTTTTCGGTGAAATTGCCGTAACCATCAACGCGTATAACGCTTCGGCACTTGCAAATCTTGTTCACAAATGTGAAAATACGGCATTTGTGAGCGAAAAGTATAGCAGCTCTCTCTGGACAGCTTATCAGTCGGCTCTTTCAACAGCGATGAACCGGGTTGGTGCTTACGGTCAGACGCAGTCGGCGATGGATTCGGCTTATACCGCGCTGGAATCGGCTTACAATGCACTTGTTAACGAAGACGTTTCAACCTATGCTGCCGAAGTTTACGAAGTTTCTCACAATCTCTATACAGGCAAAGCCGCTTCGGGTACAGCGGATAATACCGTGAAAAAGTATTATCTCGTTTCTTCGGGCGACAGCTTTACACCGTCTTATATAGATGATTCTGTACAAAGCGGTTACACGCTTTCCCTTACTAATAAAATCAACGCAAGAGATCCCCTGGCTCCGATTACTTCGACAATCACGCAAAACGACGTTACGGCTGTCAGCGTCAATTATTATGCAACTGCGTTTACCGTGACATTTGCAAATTACGACGGAACTGTTCTTCAGTCCGGTGATGTATATTACGGTCAGACACCTGCCTATACAGGTGATACGCCCGTCCGGTCTTCCGATTCGGACAATCACTATACTTTTAACGGCTGGAACACAGCAATAAGCCCTGTTGAAAGTGCTGTTACATACACCGCTGTATACACTTCTCAAGTTCATCAATATACAAGTGAAGTGACAAAAGCTCCGACCTGTACCGAGAAAGGCGTCAGAACATATACTTGTTCCATATGCGGCGATTCCTATACCGAGGATATTCCGGCCGACGGTCATACCGAAGAAGAAATTCCGGCAGTCGGAGCAACGTGCGAAACGACAGGTCTTACCGCAGGTGTAAGGTGCCTCGTATGCGGCGAAATTCTTACGGCACAGACAGTAGTACCTGCAACAGGACACAACTGGGGTGAGTGGACGGTAGTAACAGAAGCCACCTGCACGGCGGAAGGCTCGGAAAAGAGAGTCTGCGCCAATGATGCAAACCACGTTGAAACAAGAATAATTGCGAAGAAAGACCATACCGAAGCCACAAGAGAAGAAAACAGAATCGAAGCTACCTGCGGCGCAGACGGTTCTTATGACCTTGTTACTTACTGTACGGTTTGCTCAGCCGTTCTCGGTACAGAGAAAAAGGCAATTCCGGCAACGAATGCACATACTTGGGAAAACACTAAGACAAATGTAAAGATTGCTGCCACCTGCGGTGCAGATGCGGTTTATTATAAGGAATGTTCAGTTTGCCACAAGTCTTCGGAAACGATCACCGGCGAGACATGGACTGACACCGGCTCGGCAACAGGCGCTCACACCTGGAACGACGGTGAGGTGACCAAAGAAGCTACCTGTACAGAAGAAGGCGTAATGACCTACACTTGTGCGGTTTGCGGCGCAACCAAGACCGAGGCTATCAATGTAAAGGCTCATACTCCGGTTTCTGCAAATAACGCAGTACCGGCAACCTGCACAACAGACGGTAAAGAGTCCGACACCGTATGTGATGTCTGCGGCGTAACGATCACCACAGGTGCTACGATTGACGCTCTCGGACATGACTTCACGGAACAAGTGATTGATGACGCTCATCGTAAATCAGCCGCCACCTGCGAAGCTTATGCAGTTTACTATTATGACTGCGCAAGATGTGATGTAATGGCAACTGACAGCGACACGAACCCGACATTTGAGGATACTGACGCGGGATTTGCCGCTCATAAGTTCGACGCACAGTCAACCGATGCAGAATATCTTGCTTCCGAAGCAACCTGCACAGCCAAAGCAACCTATTATTATTCCTGCTCCGTTTGCGGCGCAAAGGGTACAGAAACCTTTGAATACGGCGAACTTGCCGCTCATACACCGAGTGAATGGATTATCGAAAACGAAGCAAGCTGTACTACCGGCGGATCCAAATATAAGAAATGTACAGTTTGTAATGCTGAACTTGAAAGAGAAACGATTCCTCAGAATGGACACTCTTATGATGATACCGTAACCCCTCCGACCTGTACGGCAGACGGTTATACCACACATATCTGCTCGGTTTGCGGCGACAGTTATGTTGATACTTATGTTGATAAACTCGGGCACAGTTTTACAAATTATGTTCCCAATAATGATGCAACCTGTACGGCTGACGGAACGAAGACCGCAACATGTGATCGCTGCGATGCAACCGATACAATTGCCGATGCGGGCTCAATGCTTGCTCATACACCGGAAGACGCCGTTAAGGAAAACGAGGTTCCGGCGACCTGCACAGCCGGCGGCTCCTATGATTCCGTAGTATATTGCTCGGTATGTCATAATGAACTCAGCAGAGAGGCAAAGACAACAGACAAACTCGGTCACGCATGGGGTGAGTGGACAGTGGTAACTGAAGCTACCTGCACCGCAAAAGGCTCAGAAAAGAGGGTCTGCGCAAACGATGCAAACCATGTTGAAATCAGAGACATCGCTATGGCCGACCACACCGAGGAAATAATTCCTGCCAAGGAAGCGACCTGTACGGCAACCGGTCTTACCGAGGGCAAAAAGTGCTCGGTCTGCGGAGAAATCCTTGTTGCTCAGCAAGTCGTTCCGATGAAAGACCATACGCCTGAGGAGGCAGTGGAAGAAAATAGGGTAGAAGCTACCTGTACGACAGAAGGCTCCTATGATTCCGTAGTTTACTGCTCGGTATGTAATGCTGAAATCAGCCGGACTCCGATGACAATCGATAAGATTGCTCACACCGAGGAAATAATTCCTGCCAAGGAAGCGACCTGTACGGCAACCGGTCTTACCGAGGGCAAAAAGTGCTCGGTCTGCGGAGAAATCCTTGTCGCTCAGGAAGTCGTTCCGATGAAAGACCATACGCCTGAGGAAGCAGTGGAAGAAAACAGGGTAGAAGCGACCTGTACGACAGAAGGCTCCTACGATTCCGTAGTATATTGCTCGGTATGTAACGCCGAAATCAGCCGGACCCCGATGACAATCGATAAGATTGCTCACACTCCGTCCGAATGGATTGTTGACGGAGAAGCAAGCTGCATTGCCGGCGGAACCAAGCATAAAGAATGCACGGTTTGTCATGTGGTTCTTGAAACGGCTGAAATCCCGGCAACAGGAGTTCATACCTATGTTGACGTTGTCACTGACCCGACCTGTATTGCACAGGGCTACACCACGCACACCTGCTCGGTTTGCGGCGACAATTATGTTGATACTTATGTTGATGCGCTCGGCCATACCGAAATCACCGATGCGGCTGTTGATGCCACCTGTGAGACCGCCGGTAAGACAGCGGGCAGTCACTGCTCTGTATGCGGAACCGTTATCGTTGCTCAAACAGAAATTCCGGCACTCGGTCACAACTTTACAAGCTGGACAGAAACAAAGACCCCGACTTGTACGGAAGACGGAGAAAAAACCGGTACGTGTGACCGCTGCGGTGCTGAAAAAACGCAATCTGTTGCCAAACTCGGTCATAGCTGGGGCGAATGGATGAAAACCAAGGATTCCACTTGTACAACAAAGGGAGAGGAAGTACGCGTCTGCAGTCGCTGCGGCGATACACAGACAAGAGAACTTCCGCTTGCTGAACACCATATTGTTCCGATTCCGGGTGTAGATGCAACCTGTGATGCAGCCGGAAAGACCGAGGGTGCTTACTGTGACATCTGCGGACTTGTTACCAAGGAACAGACCGAAATCCCGGCCAAAGGACATCTTGACAACGACGGTGACGGTAAGTGTGATACCTGCGGTGTTGACTATGACGGAAGCTGCGACTGCATCTGCCATAAGGATAATATCTTCTCGAAAATCGTAAGATTTATTTACACCTTGTTCTCCAAGATCTTCCACAAGAGAATTGTGTGCTGTGAAGATATGGAGTTCTGGGGCGGAGAAATCAAGGATCTGACCTGATAACTATTTGCGGGTAAATGAATAATAAAAAACGGGCACTTCGGGTGTCCGTTTTTGTATACAAAAAAGTCGCCGGCCAAAGAGAAGCGACTGTCCGTAACCTGTCCGTAACCGTGAAAAAGTAACGTTACCAACCTTGTTTGACTGAAAGTCAAACAAGGTAAAAAACCGCAGTTCCTTATCAATTAAGAAACTGCGGTACTTTTCATGGTGCGGATGTTCATAAAGGATTTAAATGTTCAATAAACCAGATAATTCTATCTTTTATGCATATTTGGCTTTGTGCATTCCGGAAATATATGCATAACCCTCTTGCTTTGTTCCGTAATGATTTGCACAAATTACCGACTTCCAAGTGATTTTTACAGAATATGTAACATTCTTGTCAAGATCAATCTTTTTGGAGCTGCCACAGAAAGATTGTTTTATTGTTTTTGGCTTTTTATCACCTGACCATGAAATCGGCGTACATGTGACAGTACAGGATAATGCGTTTCTAGTTTTGGTTTTAGTACATGATTTGTTACAATAATAGACTTCCTTGGACTGAGAAACAGTAATGCTTTCACTTCCTGGATACCAATAACAAGCTTTCGTTGTAATAGTATAGTAGTTGCTACCTGATGTTGCATAAACTGCTATACTAAGAACAGAAAATACTGTTATAATACACAGGAATACAGCTATTATTTTTTTTAGATTTTTCACTGTAATTTTTCCTTTCTTATTTTTTGCGGAAGAATTTAATGAACATCGCACCAAAGTAAGCCGCGCACGTTTACTTCCGCACAAATAAAAAAGTGCGCCAACCGAAGTCAACGCACCTAAAAACGCAAACCCCGATTGTCGCTACACAAAACCAGATAAATGGGATATGGTATACATACACACCACCTGTTGGAATTTGCATTTTTACCAAATTCAAAAATAGTGTGCATAAAAAATGATATAGTATTCCCAATAAAAAATACCATTTCCCAATACTTATTCAGTTTTGTGTAGCATAATTAGTATACCACAGAAATTTATAATATTCAATATTTTTTAAGACAATTTCAAAAAATTGAACCGTTTCACGGATCCCACAGACATCTTTGCTGAAAGAATGTTGAAGTGTCATAGTCGGTAACGCACTTTAAAATAGTTGCCGAACAAAAAAGATTTCTATTGCAAACAAAAAGTCGCAGACCGTATGGAATGCGACTATACATAACTAAAATATATTTCAATCTCTGTTTTCAGCAAAAAAATTGAGTATTCATAAAGTCAAATCCCTTATGAATACTCAAAATGGTCCGAGTGGCGGGACTTGAACCCACGGCCTCTTGACCCCCAGTCAAGCGCGCTACCAAGCTGCGCTACACCCGGATGTGTTTTAACGTGCTTTGATATTATACCGATATTATCTATGAAAGTCAAGCTTTTTTTACAATTTTTCACACGGTAGCGGAAAAAGTTTTGTCATATTATTCCCTGCTTTTCATCCGAGAACCGCATAAAAAAACTTCCAGCATAAACAGACCGTCGGGTTGATTTTATGCCGGAAGAAGCTTCTGCTGTTATGTTCCGTAAAGAACGGTTGTACGGATAAAGAAAATACTGGACGCCAGAAGAATCTGAGCCGCAAAATAAGTTGCAATATTAAAAATCTTCAATGGTCTGTTTTTCTTCTGAC
>JBJFHV010000467.1:0-6170 GCA_051894015.1 Acutalibacteraceae bacterium
AACCTTATTCCCGCAAAAAAGCATAAACACGGTAAGTTCTGCAATTTTCCGTTTCTTTTTTGCACTTCGCACAGGATAATTTGCCGTTTCATCGGTCAAACAAGCCCGACAGACCGTATTCAGCGGACAAACAGAACATTTCGGCTCACCGTTCGGAATACAAATTACTTCCCCAAGTTCCATAATCCCCTGCGTCAGATCAGATGCATCTTGTCCGCTCGGATAAATTTCCTGCAAAAGCTTCGTCACTTCTCTTTTCACTTTTGCTTGCATGATATCCTCATCGCACGCCGTCAGACGCATTACAACGCGTAAAACATTGCCGTCCACCGCCGGTTCCGGTTGACCGAAAGCGATAGAGGCAATTGCACCGGCCGTATACTCGCCGATTCCGGGAAGCGTTCTGAGTTCTTGTGCTGTTTTCGGAAGCGTGCCGCCGTATGAAGCAACAACCGTCTGTGCCGCTTTTTTGAGATTTCGCACTCGGCTGTAATACCCGAGTCCCTCCCACAGCTTCATCAATTTTTCACCATCTGCTTCTGCGAGTGCTTCGATTGTCGGCAATTCCGCCAAAAACCGAGTATAATACGGAATCACCGTTTCGATTCGCGTCTGTTGGAGCATGGTCTCAGACAGCCAGACATGATACGGTGAAGCATCTATCCTCCACGGCAACTCACGTTTTGAATCTTTATACCAATTGATAATCAGAGGAACAGCTGATTGTAACGTCCTTTTATTCACGGCTTTTTCTCCTGTAATACGATTATTACTACTATTATAGCCGGATTGAATCCGTTTTTCAATACACGAGCGTTCCGTCTGAAGCTGATGGAAAAAAACGACTCGTTCACGTTGCAATCACCGAAACGATCTGTGAAAAGGACGGACAACAGCATTGATTGATACAAGGTTTCCCTTGGTATCGTAGCGGTAGTGGAACTGTAAATCACCGCGCTTTTCATAGACGAGCCAACTTCATAATCTGAGTGTCACGGGCTTATCTGTGTGTGATCACGGACAAGCTCGTGAATAAATAGTGATAACAAGCATAATGACTAATATAATTGAACTCATCTATAGTCCAGACAATTCTTACAGTCATTTATTGCATTTATTTAAAAGCTTACTGATTTTATCGTAGATTTGTTCATTCTTTTCCTTTTGTAGGCAGATAGTTAATGCTTTTGATATTTCGCAGATATTCTTAATCTTCTTTTTATCTATTAATTCATCAAGTAATGTCAGCACAAATGATCTGTTTTGATAATTTTCACTGTTTAGAAAATTCAGCAAACGCTCCTCGTATTCAAAATTTCCTAACAAAACAAGCGAATACAAAGCAGCAATCGTCACCCACTCATTCGGGTCGGTAAGCAGATCTGATAAACATGCTTCGAGTTCAGAATTCACATTCAAACCATAATCAACTGCAATAGTTGCAGCCGATATTACTGCATATCCTCTTACTAAATAGTTTCGGTCATTTACCTTGAGTAACAGTTTATCAAATACACGAATACTGTTTCTGTTCTGCAAAGAAATACATGCCTCGCAACGAACCAAATAATCATTATCATCCAATAGATCAAGAAGTAAACTATCAATTCTTTCATCAGAAAAATAAAATAGCTTTTCGGCAACAGTCATACGCACTTCACTAGAATTATCCATCGACAAAGCAACAATGCTGTTCCATGTTTCATCACTAATTTTCGATAAATCACAAACATTATCTAAAAAATCTAACTTTTTGTCAACTGAACTAAAAATCATATCAAAAGTCTCCTTCATGGACATGCGGCATTAAGCGGTATCGTCCACCAAAGTGGCGGTGCAATCGATGCTATCTGAACGGGTTCTGCACAGCAAGGGTATTCGACGATGTAACCTCGTTTCCGTCAGCATCAAGAATATGCAGAACATTGCCCCAGGAATCATAGATATACCTTGCATATACCGTTCCGTCGGTCTTTCTCAGCTCTTCCACATCGCCGCGGCTGTTGCAGATGACATATGCCGTGTAGGTGCTTCCGGCTGCGTTTACCCTCATGATTGACGCAAGGTTTCCGTTGGCATCGTAGCGGTAGTGGAACTGTAAATCACCGCGCTTTTCATACATCAGCTTGTCGCCGAGGTATTCATATTCGGAAACGGTTGAGCCGACCTTTTTGTAGCTTCTTAAGCCGTCGGAATTGTACTTGTAGCTGACGGATGTCAACTAATGTGCACAGATGAGTGCAACAACTTTGACATCATAGCACTTTTAAGAAACAGTCATGAAAGCCTTAAAGGATTGAAGCCATCTCAATCTTTTAAAGTTTTTGGTATCTTATTTACAAATAATATATACCGTGTTAAACAAGAGATTGCCATTGTATAAACACTCAACAAAATCATCAAAGCTTATGTTTTTTAGGCAGGTACGATAGCCCTGTAAGTCTGCAAAAAACAACACAGTATTTTTAGACGATAAACAGATTAATTTATCAATGGCATTGATTAACTCAGGCTTAAAGCTTTCCTTTAAAAAAACTATTCTCTTTTCAGTATTATAAATATATAAGTCAAGCAATTCGTCGGAATAGTCATACACATCTCGCTTTAAAGAATAAAGTTGATACCATCTTCCTCGTATCCTTTTCAGCAATTTATATCTGTCATTGTAGATCGGAGTTGCATTTGATTTATTAAAATCAAAATATAATACACTAACACCGGGAATATGCAAAACAGATTTTTCATTTTGAGCCACACATATTAAATTGATATCAGAAACTACCATCAGCGAATCTCCTTTAAAATATCAATCATATTTAATCCTGTATCTTGAAAACCTCTGCCATTTGCACCTTGATATGCAATATTGTTTGCCTTATCTAAGAGAATGTCCGGATTTTTCCCAACTGTATAATTTGGCTTGACTTTATTGAGGATGTTTGGCTTTATACTTCTATGAAATGTTCCCGGAGACAATGAATTACTAGATTCAAACTTTACTGGATCAACTTTTTTTGCCTGTCCTTTTACACATACATTATGCACTAGCACACCCGTGCCACTGACATAATACGTATGGAAATCCTCGACTTCAAAGTTATAAACCTTTACGGACTGTTCAAGGATTTCATGCTGTATTTGTTCAACGACAACATATTCACCGTTGACAAGTACAAGCTTGTCGCCGGCTTTGAGGTCAATTGCGCCAACCCAACCGCAGTTTGAAACATAAAACGGATGTTCCGGTGTTGTGACAATCTCTTCTCCGTTGACATAAACATGAACAAGTTCATTCGTTTCGTTTACAAATGTCTGAACTACTCTTTTCAATGTCATTTCGCCGGTCTCGGGATTTGTCGAATATACATAGTCACCCGATTTGACATCTTCTATCTTTTTGTTGCTCCAAAGTGTCAGAACGGTTGTTCCGGCAATAAAGCAAACCGCGGTTGCAACGCTCCTGGTTCCCATTGACGCAACAGTTGTTGTCACAAATTTAGCCGCATTATACGCTCGCTTATTGCCTCGGAACACCTTGTCGCGAACGTAGTTTTTCCCGTTAAACGACTCCTCAATTTCACTTGCACCTATTGCCATAGAAGCTATTCCGGCAACAACTGTTACAGCCGCTACAATCGGAGAAGCGCAAGCAGCTGCCGTTGCCACTGCCGCAACGGCTACCATTCCGACAACAGCCGTTGTTATACCGCTTGCAAGCTTTCGCCAATTAGGCCATTCCCCCTCACTATCGCTCGCATTAACCGGATTATTAAAGCAATACGCATAAAGATTGTATCCGTTAACCTCTCCGCCGACACCTGCAAGCTGACCGTCCGCATTCAAAAACCTACCTGTCACAGGGTCATAATATCTGCTTTGCAGGTAGTAAAGTCCGCTTTCGCTGTCATAATAATACCCACGGTACCGGAACGGGTTCTGCACGGCAAGGGTATTCAACGATGTAACCTCGTTTCCGTCAGCATCAAGAATATGCAGAACATTGCCCCAGGAATCATAGATATACCTTGCATATACCGTTCCGTCGGTCTTTCTCAGCTCTTCCACATCGCCGCGGCTGTTGCAGATGACATATGCCGTGTAGGTGCTTCCGGCTGCGTTTACCCTCATGATTGACGCAAGGTTTCCGTTCACATCGTAGCGGTAGTGGAACTGTAAATCACCGCGCTTTTCGTACATCAGCTTGTCGCCTAAGCAGTCATAGCTTAATAAACAATAAATCCGAGCCCATCGCCAAAAGAAAAAAGGGTTCGGATTATATTGTTTGGTGCGGATGTTCATAACACAAGTAGTTCTCCGGCAATACATATTCTCAACCCATGCCACTTCGCATTTCCTCAAAAAGAAAGGAAACTACTTATGAAAACGAATAACATTACTTACAGACAAGTTGGTGACTATCGTATTCCGAATCTCACTTTACCGCCCGAAGAAACAAATATTCATCTCGGTAAATGGGGAATGTTACATAAAGATTATCTTCAGAAGCACAAGCCCGTTGTTTTTGCCACACTTCTCGCTCAAGGCAAATTGTGGCAGTATCTTGCAGATATTGATACTCAGGCACAGGAGATGTTTGATACTCTTTTCAAACAAATGAAAGAGCGTGAGGGTGTCACTGAACAACTCAAAGAAGATAACCAAATGCTTTGGGTGCAGATGATGAATATCATACAGAACAGAGTGAATGAGATTGTATGCGAACAGTTGATATATGGTTGAGCGTATTTTTTTGAGACACTGCTGACAATAAAATTCCCGGCAAGCCTTGAAAAATGCCGGGAATTATTGGCCGTATTAAGAAAGCATTTTTTAGCACTAAAAGATAACATCCGACAAAGAAGACTTGCTTATGAAATTGGCTTATTCCACTTTCAGCATTCGATACCCGACGCCAATATGCGTCTGGATATATTGCGGAGAATCCGGATTGTTTTCAATCTTCTTGCGAAGCGTTGCCATAAAGACACGCAGAGAAGCGATGTCGTTTTCCCAACTGCTGCCCCAGATGCTCTGCGTGATAAAGGTGTGTGTCAACACCTTGCCGACATTTCTTGAAAGCAGGCATAACAGCTTGTACTCAATGGGTGTCAGGTGGAGTTCTTTGTCTGCGAGATATGCGCAACCGGCGGCGTAATCAATACGGAGATTGCCGTTGGTGAAAACAGCCGATTCAGCGGTGGTTTCGTCCCGAAGCATATTCAGCCGTCTTTGCGTCACTCTGAGCCTTGCCAGAAGCTCTTCAACAGAAAACGGTTTGGTCAGATAATCGTCTGCGCCTGCGTCAAGTGCCTCGATTTTGTCCGTATCTTCACTTCTTGCGCTGATCACGATAATCGGCATATTCGACCAGGTGCGGATTTTTTTGATGACCTCGACGCCGTCCATATCCGGCAAGCCCAAGTCAAGCAACACAATATCGGGATTATGGGACGAGGCTTCCAGAATAGCAGAAGCTCCGTTTTGCGCAGTCAAGTATCGGTAATTGTGCGCTTTAAGCGTTGTGGTAATCAGGTTTTTTACTGAGTTGTCGTCCTCAACAACCAATATCAAAGCTTTATTCATGAATTTGTACCTCCCCTGCGGGTAATAAGATCGTAAATACCGTTCCGTGCGGTGTATTGTCCGAGACGGTAATCGTGCCGCCGTGCGCATTCACAATTGACCGGCACAGCGAAAGACCCAGTCCCAGACTTCTGCGGCAGTCGGCAATCTTGTTGGCTCCGCTGTAAAACATATCGAATACGCGTTCTTTTTTGTCGTCCGGAATACCGTCCCCGTCGTCCGCGATAGTAATCACCGCTTTGTCTCCCTGCTTATAGGTCTGAATGGTGATATTGGAGCCTTTCGGCGTGTATTTGATGGCATTGTCAACGATGTTGATGATGACTTGAACCATAAGCTTTGCGTCCATTTTTGCGAGCAGATAATCCTCTTTGTTTTGAACACGGATATGATGCTCTGCACTTTTTCGGTTCACATGATGCAGTGCTTCGGAGATTACATCGTCTATCAAATCCTCTGTAATATGAAGATTCAGACGGCCTTCCTCGATCCGGGTAACCGACAGCAGGTTCTCTACCAGATTGATCAGCCACATCGCATCGTCGTAAATATCCCCGTAAAGCTGTTTCTTGGTTTCTTCATCAAAG
>JBJFHV010000468.1:0-6164 GCA_051894015.1 Acutalibacteraceae bacterium
GCACATCAGAAGCCAAAAAACCATACAAAACAGCAAACACGGCGGCAAGGACGAAATTTACCGAAATTCCGCCCATTGCAACCGCCGCCTGACGTTTATAAGAGAGTGCAGATACACCCTGTCTTTCAATTCTGATTCCGAATGCGCCGAATATGACACACTCAGGTTTTTCCCGAAACACAAACATTAACGCAAGATGGCCGCATTCATGCAGAAGTGAGGACAGAACCGAGACGATGACGATCCGTCTGTCACAAGTCAGAAGCATCGCCGTGATTACCGCAAAAAAGGAAAAAGTTAAACGAAATCGGGTATCACAAAGCTCAATCGTCATTCCTCTTTCAAAAACGGTAACGGATCGATCCTCTCGCCGTTTTTATGAATTTCAAAATGAAGATGCGGACCGGTTGACCAGCCTGTGCTTCCGACAAGAGCAATCGTTTCACCCTGACGGATCTTCGCTCCCTTTTCGGCAAGAATACTGCTGCAATGACAATACAAGGTTTCAAGTCCGTTCGAGTGACTGAGATAAATGTATTTTCCGCTTCGGCTGTCCTCGCCCGTTTTTGAAACGGTGCCGTTATACGCCGCTTTTATCTTCGTCCCGAGCGGTGCCGCAATATCGAGGCCGGTATGAAAGGCTTTTACATTGGTAATCGGATTGATTCGATATCCGAATTTGGAAGTATAGCGTTTGCTGTCAACCGGAGAAACAATTTTTTCCGTTTCGTCCTGACTTTTATAGTCAAGAGACAATGTCGATACGGACACATCTTTTATCTGCGCGCTGACTTTTTCGGTTTCGGGTTCGGTTATGTCTTCCTCGGTCAATTCGGTTTCATCGGTTTTGTCGCCGTTATCCGTTATGGGTTCTTCGGTTGTTTCGCTTTGGGGTTCATCAGCCGTTGTTTGTGCCGATGTGCTTTCTTGCGTGTTTTCTATGGTGGTTTCGTCTTTTCCGGAGCCGAAAACAGGGAAGAACTCTACCGGCTCAGACAAATAGTTTTTTACATATCCCATTACGCTTGCCGCGTCACTTTGAAAGCTTTCCCAATTGATCAGCGCCGCCATATCCGATCGGAAAGCTTCTGACATACCTGTTTTCGAAAGAATCAAAAACGACAGGCACAGCAAAATGCAAACCACAATTTGTGTCACCGTAACTACACTCAGTTTCCCGTCTTTATCGGTCTTTTTCCGTTCCCTTTTTCCGTATGCCGAACTGCCGTTCAAGTTTTCTTCCATTCAGATCACCGCTTTACCATACTTAATTTCCGTCACCCTGAAAGAACTTCAGTTATAAAAAAATATGCCGGAGAGAAAGAAAAAATGACTGTTTGTACATATGGTCGGATATTTACGCGCAAGGCGGCCGTGTGCGGCGAAGCCGCACTTTTGCCGTGCCTCATGCACGGCAAAACAAAACCGTAGGTTTTGCGGCCGCCGTCCCGCCTCCGGCTGAAACTTCCCCGAAGCCGCTGACTTACCGCCGCTTAAAATCTACAGCCTTCCCGACAAGAAAAAAGCCGTTCCGCGATGGAACAGCTTCACTATATTACAAGACAAATCCGCGACCTTAATTACGCATTTAATTTGAATCAGCACTCATCAAGCAGTACCGCATGGGCACATCGGATCCCGTCAACGGCGGCCGAAACGATTCCGCCCGCATATCCGGCACCCTCGCCGCAGGGATAAAGACCTCTGATATTCGACTGAAAGATATCGTCGCGAAGCACTCTGACAGGCGATGAACTTCGGCTTTCGGGTGCGGTCAGAACCGCATCAGGGAGAGCAAAGCCTTTCATTTTTTTATCCATTTCGGCGATTGCGTAAGCCATCATATCCGTGACCTTTTTCGGCAGTACAAGCCGTATATCCGACGGCGTTACCCCTGTTGTAAAACTCGGCCGGACGAAGGACAGCTTTTTGGACGGCGTATTGTTCAAAAAGTCACCGACAAGCTGACACGGTGCGGCATATCCGCCTCCGCCGACATCGTAGGCCTTATGCTCCATTGCCTTTTGCAGCTCAAAACCCGAAAGCGGATGAGCCGACGGAAAATCCTCGGGATAGACATTGACAAGGATTGCGGAATTGGAGTTTTCCTTGTCTCTCGCATATTCGCTCATGCCGTTCGTCACAACGCCGTGTTCCTCGCTTGTTGCGGAAATGACTGTTCCGCCCGGGCACATACAAAATGTATACGCTCCCCTTTCGTGTTCAAAATGGCACGCAAGCTTGTACACCGCCGCAGGAAGATTTTTATGACCGGCAAAGCGTCCGTACTGAATTTTATCAATCAGCTCTCTCGGGTGTTCGATTCTCGCTCCGACCGAAAACGGTTTTTGCGCCATATCCGCGCCGAGACGGTACAGCATTTCGGCGGTATCTCTTGCCGAATGACCGACAGCAAGAATCACCGTGTCGGTTTCAAAGTCCTCGGTCTTTCCGTCATATTCGTATGTGACGCCGTGGACATATTCATTATAGACAATGATGTCCGTAAGCTTATGACCGAATTTCACCTCACCGCCTAAGGAGATGATCTCTTTTCTCATGCTTTTGACAACATCGACAAGCTTGTCCGTGCCGATGTGCGGCGTGCCGGAATACAGAATATCCTCAGGTGCGCCGTGGGCGACAAACTCCAGAAAAACCTTCCGGCAAAGGTCGCTTTTGATTCCCGTAGTCAGCTTTCCGTCGGAAAACGTACCGGCTCCACCCTCGCCGTACTGAACGTTTGATTCGGTGTTGAGAATTTTCGTTTCGAAAAAGCGGTTCACGTCAGCCGTTCTTGTATCAACATCGTTCCCTCTTTCAAACACGAGCGGCTTTAAGCCGGCTCTTGCCAGAATCAAAGCGGCGAAAATTCCCGCCGGGCCAAAACCGACCACAACAGGCCGCAACGGCGAAGTTCGTTTGTTCTCGGGGCAGACGTAGCTATATTGTTTGGCGATGCTGATTTTATTGGAGTTGATTCTTTTTATCAGGCGTTCCTCGTCTGTATCAACCTTTACATCGACTGTGTACGAAAAGAAAATGTCGTCTTTTTTCCGGCTGTCGATGGAACGGCGCACAATCTCAAGCGACCGGATCTGCTCTTTTTTGATTCTGAGAAGCTTTGCACATTTTTTATAGAGATCGTCCCGATCGCCGTCAAGCTCCTGTCTGATTTCACTGATTCTTATCATTATTTGTTTCTCCTGTTACAATTGAAAGAGCGCAGCATCTTGCACTGCTCCACGCCCATTGAAGATTATATCCGCCGCAAAGACCGTCCACGTCAAGCATTTCACCGATGCAGTAAAGGCCTTGAAGCTTTTTCGACTGCATCGTTTTGGGGTCAAATTCCTTGGTACTCACACCGCCTGCCGTCACCTGAGCGGATAAAAAATCCATCGTTCCCGTAATTTCAAAGTCGCATTTTTTACATAGAGCACACAAGCTTTTCAGCTGTTTGGTTCCAAGAGCCGAAAGCTTATCATGAAGACCGATATCCACCCTTTTCAAAAGCATCATACCGACCTTTTTCGGCATAAAGCCTGTAAGAAGATTTTCGGCAATAAACTCCGGGTGAAGTCTGACCGTATTTTCGACCGCATTCAGAAGTTTGTCAAAGCTCATTCCAGGAACAAAGTCCACCGAAAGCCGAAGCGGCGTTTTACTTTTCAAAAAGTGCCTTGAAGCAAAAACCGAAAGCTGCATGGCGGCGATTCCTGAAACCGTATTGTCGCCGAACTGAAGCTCGCCCGTTTCCTCTTTCAAAAGCGTCTTCCCGTCAAAAAGCGATATCCTTGCCGCCGCACGGATACCCTTGAGCGGTCGGAGGGCTTTATCCGGTGAAAGAAGCTTCACCAAAGACGGTGCAGTCTTTGTAATACTGTGACCCAAAGAAAACAAAAGCTCATAGCTTTTAAAGTTCTTTACACCGGCTTTGGCACCACAGGCGAAAACGACCTTATCGTAATATCTGTTTCCGTTGAGAAGATAGCCGCCGCCGGATTTCTTCACGCTTTGACATTCTGTTCCGCAAATTAAGTTTACCCCGGCTTCATCGCAGGAAAACCGCAGAGCGTCCAGAACGGCGGAAGCCTGATTGCTCATCGGGTACACTCTTCCCTCATTATCGGATATGCAATACAATCCGAGCGACGAGAAAAAGTCGATATTGCTTTCGGACGGAAAACGATTGAGCGCATATTCAGCGAATTGATACGAATACGGATAGCAGTTTTTGTCAACAAATAAATTGGTAAGATTGCATCGTCCGTTACCGGTTGAAAGCAGCTTCTTTCCGACTCTGTCGTTTTTTTCAATCACGTCAACCTTGGTATTTAACCCCTTGGCCTTCGACAGTGACATCACCGAAAAAGCGCAGGCAAGACCCGACGCTCCACCGCCGATGATTGCAATTTTCATCCTTACCGCCTCCGCTTTCAGATTTCAGATATCAGCTGACAGATATTTTATCACATACTTTTCAATAAAGCAATGCTTTCGCCTTGACTTAAAAGTCGTATAAGGTTATAATTCAAAGTATCTTAAAGAAAAGAGGTCACTTCGGTTTATCCGAAAAATCGATATGAAAATCATTGACACTGAAATTTCTGAAGTAAAAATTGTTGAGCCTCAGGTTTTCGGCGATAACCGCGGTTGGTTTTATGAGTCATACAGTTTCGAAAAGCTGAAAGAGCTCGGCATCGACACCGTTTTTGTTCAGGACAACCGTTCGTTTTCCGCCGTCAAGGGTACACTTCGCGGAATTCACTTTCAGCGTTCGCCCAAAGCGCAGACAAAGCTGATTTCCTGCACCAAAGGCGAAATTCTTGACGTGGCGGTTGACCTTCGAAAAGGCAGTCCGACGTATCTCAAGTCCGTTTCCGTTGTTCTTTCCGAGGAGAACAAGAGAATGTTATACATTCCCAAAGGCTTCGGTCACGGCTTTGTGACGCTTACGGACAATGTAGAAGTCTTTTACAAGGTTGACGACTTTTACAGCAAGGAAAACGACAGAAGCATTCATTTTGACGACCCGCAGATTGCTGTCAATTGGGGAATCGAAAACCCGATTCTTTCACAAAAGGATATCAGTGCTCCTTATCTTACAGACAGCGATGTCAATTTTATTTACGGAGAAAAAATATGATCATTGTAACAGGCGCAAAAGGTCAGCTCGGCGGTGATGTTTGCGAAGTGCTGACCCAGAAAGGAATTGCCAACATAGGTATCGACATTGACGATGTGGATATCACCGATCAATCGGCTCTCGAGCACTTCTTTGAAAAGAACAAAGCCGATGCTGTCATTCACTGTGCGGCTTATACTGCCGTTGACAGGGCTGAGGACGAAAAAGAAAAATGCTTTCTGATTAACGCAACAGGCACGGAAAATATCGCGAAGTGCTGTAAGAAGTATTCGATGAAGCTGCTTTATGTCAGCACCGATTATGTGTTCAGCGGCAAAGGTGAAGCGGCTTTTTCGATTGATGACGAAAAAGGCCCGCTTAACGTCTACGGTGAAAGCAAGCTGCAAGGCGAAAAAGCCGTCAAAGAAAACACCGACCGGTATTTTATCGTCAGAACCTCCTGGGTGTTCGGCGAAAAGAACACAAACTTCATTCACACGATGCTGAAGCTGAGCGAAACAAGAGAAACCGTCAGCGTTGTATGTGATCAGATCGGCTCGCCGACTTATTCAAAGCACCTTGCCTATCTGTTAAGCCGGATGATCGAAACCGAAAAATTCGGCGTTTATCACGCAACGAACGAGGGCTTTTGCTCCTGGCATGAGCTTGCGTCATTTTCGCTTCAATATGCAGGAAAGAACACCGACGTTCTGCCCGTTTTTTCCAAGGACTACCCGTCAAAAGCGGTTCGGCCTTTGAACTCCCGGCTTTCCAAAAAAAGCCTTGACAAAGCCGGTTTTTCCCGGCTTCCGACATGGCAGGACGCTGTCAAAGAATATCTTGACAACATTTTATAAGGCACAGAACAGAGATATTACCGAAAGAAAATATTTCGTGCAGAAGAAGTTTTTTAGTCGAAAACCCTTGACTTCTTTGTCCGAATATGGTAATATCTCTTAGCACACGGAGAGATACCGAAGCGGTTATAACGGAACGGTCTTGAAAACCGTCGTACGGCAACGTACCGTGGGTTCGA
>JBJFHV010000469.1:0-6115 GCA_051894015.1 Acutalibacteraceae bacterium
TTGCCAGCTCGATGTGACCCATTCTTTCGCGGCGAACCTTGGCTTTTGTGATCTCAACGCCGCACTTTTCGCATACCTTGCCCTTATTTTTGGAGCGTTTATATTTTCCGCAGTGACATTCCCAGTCCTTCAAAGGTCCGAAAATCTTTTCGCAGAAAAGACCGTCCCATTCGGGTCTGAGTGTTCGGTAGTTAATTGTTTCGGGCTTTGTAACCTCACCGTGGGACCATTCTCTGATCTTATCCGGCGAAGCCAAGCCTATTTTTATAGATTCAAAGGTTATATTTTCCATATAACTGCCAGCCCTTTCCTTGATTTAATTTTAGTCCTCATCGTGCATCAAAGAATCGATATCGGTTTTGTCTTCATCAGAATCGTCTTCGTCCGAATCATCGGAATCGTCAAGAATAAGATCGTCGTCGAGAATAAGATCGTCCTCTTCGTCGCTGTCCTCATCATCAAGCATCAGCTCATCTTCGGACTCACCGTTTTCGGCTTTTTCACCGCCGAGCATATCTTCATCGATCACCTGAGCGGGTTCGCCGAAATCATCTTTTCTCTTCAGCTGTCTGACATCGTCGTCATCGTCGATGTTCTGCTTGAGCTCGATTTCGTTGTTATCTTCGTCAAGAACTTTAATATCAAGACCGAGAGACTGAAGTTCCTTGATAAGAACCTTGAACGATTCGGGAACGCCGGCCTGCGGAACGTTTCTTCCGTCAACAATGGCTTCGTAGGTCTTGACTCTGCCGACGATATCGTCGGACTTGACGGTAAGAATTTCCTGAAGAGTATAGGCAGCACCGTAAGCTTCAAGTGCCCAGACTTCCATTTCACCGAAACGCTGACCACCGAACTGTGCTTTACCGCCGAGGGGCTGCTGCGTAACGAGCGAGTACGGTCCGATTGAACGGGCGTGCATCTTATCGTCAACAAGGTGATGGAGCTTCAGGAAGTACATCACGCCGACCGTAACGGGATTATCGAATTTTTCACCCGTACGTCCGTCGGTCAGAATGGATTTACCGTTGGTCGGAAGGCCGGCAAGCTCAAGAGCGGCACGGATATCATCTTCGTGGGCGCCGTCGAAAACAGGCGTCATAATCTTCCAGCCAAGCTCTCGGCAGGCAAAGCCGAGGTGAACCTCAAGCACCTGTCCGATATTCATTCGGGACGGAACGCCGAGAGGGTTGAGCACGATATCAAGCGGCGTACCGTCTTCAAGGAAAGGCATATCCTCCTGCGGAAGAACGCGGGAAACAACACCCTTGTTTCCGTGACGGCCCGCCATCTTGTCGCCCACCTGAATCTTTCTCTTCTGTGCGATATAGCAGCGGACAACCTGATTGACGCCCGGGCTTAACTCGTCGCAGTTTTCTCTTGTGAATTCCTCAACCTTGACGACAATACCGTATTCACCGTGCGGAACACGAAGGGAGGTATCGCGGACTTCCCTTGCCTTTTCACCGAAGATCGCACGAAGCAGTCTTTCCTCTGCGGTCATTTCGGTTTCGCCCTTCGGGGTTACCTTACCAACAAGAATGTCGCCGGACTTAACCTCGGCACCGATGCGGATAATGCCTCTTTCGTCAAGATCCTTGAGCGGATCTTCGCCGACGTTCGGAATGTCTCTTGTGATTTCTTCGGGTCCGAGCTTGGTGTCGCGGGACTCGAGTTCGTATTTTTCAATGTGGATCGATGTATAAACATCGTCACGGACAAGCTTTTCGTTAATCAGTACGGCGTCCTCGTAGTTGTAGCCCTCCCAGGTCATAAAGCCGATGAGAGCATTTTTACCGAGGCTGAGCTCGCCGTTCTGTGTTGCCGGACCGTCAGCGATAATCTGATTGGTCTCAACTCTGTCGCCGACCTTAACGACCGGCTTCTGATTGATGCAGGTGCCCTGATTCGAGCGCATAAACTTGATCAGCTCATAAGTGGTCACAACGTTGTCGTCACCTAAAACTTCAACCTTGTCGGCACTGACATAGACAACCTTACCGGGAGCCTTGGCAAGTACGCAGACACCCGAGTCGGTTGCCGCCTTGTATTCCATACCGGTACCGACCATGGGCGAATCGCAGGTCAGAAGCGGAACGGCCTGTCTCTGCATGTTTGAGCCCATGAGCGCACGGTTTGCGTCGTCGTTTTCAAGGAACGGGATCAAAGCGGTAGCAACGGAGACAACCATCTTCGGCGAAACGTCCATGTAGTCCGCTCGCGACTTGTCGATTTCAAGGAATTCGTCACGGTAACGGGCATTGACCTTGTTACGGACAAAGCGGCCGTTTTCGTCAAGCTTTTCGTTCGCCTGTACAACGATGTATTCATCTTCTACGTCGGCGGTCATGTACTCATAGGTGTCGAGGACTACGCCGGTTTCTTTATCAATCGGGCGGTACGGTGCTTCAATGAAGCCGTACTCGTTGATTCTTGCGAAGGTGGCAAGATAAGAGATCAGACCAATGTTCGGTCCTTCCGGCGTCTCAATCGGGCACATACGTCCGTAGTGGGAGTAGTGAACGTCACGGACGTCGAATCCGGCACGGTCTCTTGAAAGACCGCCGGGGCCTAAAGCGGAAAGACGTCTCTTATGTGTCAGCTCGGCAAGGGGGTTGTTCTGATCCATGAACTGAGAAAGCGGAGAAGATCCGAAGAATTCACGGACAGCGGCAATAACCGGTCTTGTATTGATCAGAGCCTGCGGAGAAACCTTTTCGGGCTCCTGTGCCTGAAGGGTCATTCTCTCCTTGACAACTCTTTCCATTCTTGAGAAGCCGACACGGAACTGATTCTGAAGAAGTTCGCCGACCGAACGGATTCTTCTGTTTCCGAGATGGTCGATATCGTCGGTATGACCGACACCGCAGGCTACGCAGTTAAGGTAGTTGACGGAAGCGAAGATATCGTCAAGCGTGATGTGCTTCGGAATCAGTTCGTCAGCCTTTTCGGCGATATAAGCGAGGGCTTCTGCGTGCTCCATACCGTCGATAGCGTCGAGCACTTCGAGCATGACTTTATAGCAAACGTTTTCGTTGATGCCGATTTCTTCAAGCTCTTCCTTGGTAAAATCGGGAAGATAGGGCTTGATGTCAACCATGTTGTTCGAGATAACCTTGACGGGGTCTTCTCTGCCTTCGACGCTGACGTAAGCAATCTTCGCACCGGTCTGCTCGATTTCGTGGGCTCTTTCTTTGGTAACAAGCTCGCCCTCTTCGGCGATGATCTCACCGGTTCTTTCGTCAACAATCGGAGCGGCAAGCTTAAAGCCTCTGATTCTGTCGGAAAGGGAAAGCTTTTTGTTGTATTTATAGCGGCCGACTCTTGAAAGGTCATAGCGTCTGTCATCGAAGAACAGACCCTCAAGGTGGCTTTGTGCGCTGGACAGTGTAGCAGGCTCGCCCGGACGAAGCTTCTTATAAACCTCGATCAGTGCGTCCTCCTCATTCTTGGTGGTATCCTTTTCGAGGGTGGCTTCGATTCTGTCGTCGTAGCCGAAAAACTCACGGATATCCTCGTTGCTGGAAAGACCGAGCGCACGAAGGAAGGTGGTGATATAAATTTTTCTGTTCTTGTCGATACGGACATAGAAAAGGTCGTTCTGATCCGTTTCGTATTCAAGCCATGCGCCGCGGTTCGGAATAACCGTCGTCGAATACAGCTTCTGACTTGTAATGTTGTGGGTCATTCCGTAATAGACGCCCGGCGAACGGACAAGCTGAGATACGATAACACGTTCCGCGCCGTTGATGATGAACGTACCGCTTTCGGTCATGAGCGGGAAATCACCCATATAGATTTCGCTTTCCTTGAGGTCGCCCGTCGCCTTATTATAAAGTCTGACGGTGACTCTCATCGGAGCCGCATAGGTCGCTTCCCTTTCCTTACATTCGGTCACGCTGTACTTCGACTTGCTTTCCATGCGGTAATCGACGAAGCTTAAAACGAGATTGTTCGTGTAGTCGGTGATGTCGGCTACATCTCTCAATACTTCCTTAAGACCGGTTTCAAGGAACCATCTGTAAGAGTCTTTCTGCACCTGAATCAGGTTCGGCATCTGCATGACTTCTTGAATCTTACCGAAGCTTTTGCGGGTGTTGGTGCCGAGTTTGACGTCGGTAACATTTACCATTGGCTTACCACTCCATATCCTTTTATTTGCCTTTCGTCGGCATTACGCTGTGACAGTTCACAGAAATTTTAAAAAAGCACTTGACTTTTTCTCTCAATAATGTTAATATGCTCTTAGAAAATGGAAACAAGGGCACATTTCCACATTAGTTGAACGATTCTACCACAGCACATGGCATTTTGTCAAGGGTGTTGCGGTATTTTTTTATAATTTTTTCAAGATTTCTTACCGGAAATGTTGATTTTTTGTAATATTTTTCTTTACGATAAATTTAAGCGTTCAAAATCAAGCAAAAATATATCGGGCAAAGTCAATTCCGACTCTGCCCGTTTGTTTGATAATTGCCTCTTTTATTTTCGATATATTAAATTTCAGGACAAAAACACGAGGAAAAGTGGTTAATTATATTGTATGTTGGATTTTGTCCAATCATTTCATAAACTTCTCAAAATAACCGTTGCCCCGGGTATACGGGTACGGTGTATCTTTCCTTTTGAAGATCATTTCCACACCCTGAACGGCAAACCCGATCAGAAGTGCACCGAAAACTACCGCCAGAACAATTTGACGAAGGCTCGGCGTCTGTTCGTTGATGAAAGAATAAACAAAACAAACGGCAATCGGAAAATAACCGAAAAGCGAAGTAAAAAGTCCCGGATTATAAATCGTACGCTTTCCTTTGGCCTTGAACATCTTCCGGATAAAGAACCCGGAAAGCGTATGACAGATTACCTCACCGCAACACAGAATAAACTGCATGAGCGCAAGCACCGGATTGACCCCGACAATCAACGCCACACAGCCGAACAGAATCCCGATCAGATTCGTGAGCATATCCGTCAATTGATTCATCGGGTATCGGTCGGGTGTTTCAGACTTAGTCATAAGGTTGTAGATATAGTGAAATCCGCCGGGAAAATACCATTCCTCCAGAACATGAAGTGCCAGCAAAGCGGTTGAAAGCGCCATCAGCTTTGTTTGTAGATTCCACTCTGTCCAATTTGCGGCAGTAAGTCCGATCAGAACCCCGGCAACAGCCGTAATCACATAAGTCCAGCAGGAAAGCCAGCCTTTAACAAGTTTCCTCATAAACATACCTCCAAAAAAATGATGGAGCTATTGTATCACACAAAAAGATATGATACAATAGTATCATAAGATAAAGGACGGAGGGGACGGTTTTGTATCATATCAAGCAGGACAAGCGTTCGCAGCTATCATCGGAAATGATGTATAAGGCGTTGCGGTCGCTTCTGAAAGAGAAAACCATAGACCAGATCAGCATCACGGAGCTTGTAAACACCGCCGAGGTGGGGCGAAGCACCTTTTACCGCAATTTTGATGAAATTACGGATATCCTTTTATGGCAATGCGATCTTCATTTCCGCAAGGTGATCCGCGACTATATTGCATACGGCGACAAGAACGGACTCGGGCTGCTCGAATATGTACTTTCATACTGGGAGAAGAATTCCGAAATCATCGAAATTCTTTTCTCCGTCAACCGTATTGACATCATTTATGACCGCTTTGTCAAAAATTCCGCCGAGATTACCGGGCAGATGAAAGAGCTGATCAACATTCCCGAAGAAGAGTACGATTATTTTGTCGCCATCCGCATTTTTATATTTATCGGTGTAATCAAAACCTGGATCGACAACGGCAAAAAAGAAGGCGCAAAGCAGTTATCCCTCATTGTCGGCAAACAGGTACTGTCTGTCGTAAAAAGCGGTTTGATGTTATAGGTTTTCGGACTTTCACTAACCACGCAACGGGCAAAGTCAATTCCGACTCTGCCCGTTGATTTTCATTTTATGGGTGTATTTTTCTGTATACTAAATTTATTGTAAGAAAACGCGAGGAGCGGTGGTTAATAATGTGCCGCACCGCAGGCGCAGGTCTTGTTGATGCGGAACAGCTTCCAGAAAATCAGTACAATCTTATAAATAAACTTGTTCAGTCCGGTCTTGTGGCACCGGCAGG
>JBJFHV010000470.1:0-6080 GCA_051894015.1 Acutalibacteraceae bacterium
GAGAGATCCCCTCGTTTTCTCTTTATTATAAAGATCTTTCAAATGGGAAAAACACCGACCCGTATTATTACATGAACAGCGCGGCCAATGCACAGATCGCCTATGAAATAATGAGCGCCGTTTTATCGGGACTCAGCGGAAAAACCATCACCGACCACTATAGAGTGAAAAGCAAGGTATACTGCACCGAATACGGCGGAAACATCAGCGTCTATGTCAATTACCGCAATACTGATGTTACGGTCAACGGCGTTACCATCGGCGCAAGAGACTTTGTCAAGGTCGGATAACAGATTTCCTGTACAAACAACAAAAGCAGAAGTCAGTCGGCAAAATGCCGGATACGGCTTCTGCTTTTTGTTTGCATAAATAAACTCATAATATAGACAATCTGCGTTGTAAAACATCTGACGGTCAGACAGCTGTTTTTCCTATAAACGCCGAAATTTATGTTGTTTTTTATACACAAACCGCTATTTTGTGTAATTTATTACATTGTATCGGCTTCGTTTACAATGATTTCATAAAGTTGCAGTTTTTTCATAAAAATTTTTTATTTTGTTTACCGATTGAACATATACGATTAACAGAACTTAAACTGCATTTATATACAATATTACTATAAAAAGCTGTATTTGATCCATTCTTTTGCACTTTTTGTCTAAAAATTCTAAAGAGGAGAGAAAAACTATGCTGCCTTCACCGGAACAAAACAACTGTTATGACTATCTGAGAAGATGCACTTCCATTTACGGCGATGTTTATATGATGCAGCATTTCGGCGTGATGTACCGCAAATCCGAAATGTTCCGAGATATCGAATCGCTTGCCGCTTACTTTTACCATGATCTCGGCCTTCGAAAAGGCGATGTTTACACGATTTTCATGCCCACAACCGTCCAGAGCATTCTCGCCTTTTATGCGCTGAATAAATTGGGCGTTATCGTCAGTATGGTGCATCCGCTCATGGCAACGGAATTTCTTCAGGAACAAATGGAGTTCACCCATTCAAAAGGCGTGATGGTTCTTGACCTTTTGGCAAAGGATCATATCGACACCATTAACAAAAGCGGACTGCCGTGCCTTGTTTGCTGCAGTTCGGATTATTCCGAGGGATATAAGCGTTACGGCTCAAAGTTCGCCGAGGGAATTGTCAAAAAAGTTTTCACCAAGTATCAGAATGCCTATTACTACAAAGACGCATTGAAAACCACCGCAAGCGTCAAAGGCGAAATCAATAACGGCGACGATATTGCCGTATATCTTAACGGCGGCGGAACAACCGGCAAAAGCAAAACAATCAAGCTTACCAATAAAGCTCTTAATGAGCTGACCTGCCGTGTGTCCGATATTGATGAAATTCATGACCCCGGAGAGGAAGCGGAAATTATCGTTCTGCCTCTTTTCCATTGCTTTGGACTGGTTATTGCCGTTCACATGGCTCTTTGTAACAGTGCACGGCTGATTCCGATGATGCAGTTCGATGCAAAAATTTTCGTTCGTCTGATGAAAAAGTATAAAATCGTCGGCTTCGGCGGTATTCCTCTGATGTTCCAGAAGCTGATGAGGCAAAAAGGCTTCGACGGACCTCATCTGAAGAATATCCGAATGATGTTCTGCGGCGGCGACGATATTTCCGAAAGCTTTATTGAAGAATACAATGCACTCTTTGAAAAATGGGGCGCGACCGGACGGCTTCGTCAGGGCTACGGACTGACGGAAATCGGTTCTGTCTGCTGTACGAATACCAACGATGATTTCCGCAAAGGCTCCATCGGAAAAGCCATAAGAGGCGTTAATATCGAAATCTGGGACGATGACCATAAGAGAGTTCCGAACGGAACCGTCGGCGAATTTGTCATTTCGGGCCCGACCATCATGTCCGGCTATTACACCGAAAACGAAAAAGACGATTACGGTCTTTACACCGACGAAAAAGGAACGAAATGGGTTCTTTCCGGTGACCTCGGCTATGTCGATGACGACGGCTATTTCTACTTCTCGGGAAGAAAGAAGAGACTGATCATTATTGCCGGCTACAATGTGTACCCCTCCGATATTGAGAAGCTTGTCGGCGATATGCCGTTTATTAAAGACTGCTGCGCCGTTCAGGGCTGGGACAACGGCAGGTCAATGGTAAGGCTTTATGCTTCTTTGCGTCAGTCGGGTGATGAAGAGGAATACAAGCAAAAGATCCGGGAAGCATGTGAAGATAATTTCTCGAAATTCTATGTTCCCAGAGACATTGTTTTCATGGACGAGCTTCCTCAGACTCCGCTGATGAAAATTGACTTTATGAAGCTTACAAAGGCGGATCCGGAGAAAATCAGAGCAAGCCGCAAGATTGACTGAAATTGTTACAGTTTGTAAGTATTTGAGATTTACAAATGCGCCGGACTGTGCTATAATATTCAGAAAACACAACGGATTTCCGTTTGTTTTTGAAAGACTTCGGTTTACTAAAGGTTAAAAGGAGACTGAAACAAATGATTACTATCAATTCTCTGATGTGTAAGGGTTGCGGATACTGTATCAAGTTCTGTCCGAAGCACATTCTTGAAATGGGGAAAGAGAGAAGTCAGAAAGGCTTTTTCTACCCGATCAATATTGATACCGACAAGTGCACATCCTGTGCAATCTGCGCTTTGATGTGTCCCGAGGGCGCAATTGAAGTGTCCGCAGAATCGAAATAAGGAGGCGTGAAAAATGGAAAAAAGATTTATGAAAGGCTGTGAAGCGATTGCCGAAGCTGCTGTCAGAGGCGGCTGCCGTTTCTTTGCCGGTTATCCGATCACGCCGCAAAACGAAATTCCCGAATATCTTTCCTGGAGGCTTCCCGAAGTCGGCGGCGCCTTTGTTCAGGGCGAAAGTGAAGTTGCTTCCATCAATATGGTCTACGGCGCTTCCGCATCGGGTAAAAGAGCGATGACAAGCTCGTCCGGTCCGGGCATCAGCCTGAAAGCCGAAGGCATTTCTTATCTTGCTTCCGCTCAGCTTCCCGCCGTAATTGTCAACGTTTCAAGAGGCGGTCCGGGTCTCGGTTCGATTCAGCCGGCACAGTCCGACTATCTACAAGCGACAAAAGCTTTAGGTCACGGCGGCTTCCGCGCGATGGTTTTCGCCCCCGCAACACTTCAGGAAGCGGTTGACGTGATGTATGACGCATGGGAATACGCCGAAAGAGACAGAGGCCCCGTGCTTGTTTTAATGGACGGCTGTCTCGGCGCCATTATGGAAGAAGTCACACTTCCGCCGATGAAAGAAGTGAACTTCAACAACACCGAGGATTGGTGTCTTGCAAGAGTCAACGGACGTACGGATTCTCACATGATCACACCGATCCTCCCCGAGCCTGCTCTCGAAATGCTCAACAAATTCAAGGGCATGACCTACAAGGGCTGGGAGTTTAACGACGTAAAGGTTGAAGAATATCTCATAGATGATGCCGAATATGTTGTTGTCGCTTACGGAATCGCCGCAAGAGTCGCAAAAGAAGCCGTTAACACATTAAGAGCCGAGGGCATCAAAATCGGCATGATTCGTCCGATCACGCTGTATCCCTTCCCGAAAATGAGCCTTGACGGACTCAACTATGACCAAGTCAAAGGCATCATTGATATTGAAATGACAATCCCCGCTCAGATGCGTGACGACATCGAACTTCAGGTCAAGGGCCGCTGTCCCGTTCATGAATACGGCCGTTCGGGCGGTATGCTTCTTGACGATGAAGGCGTACTCAGCGCAATCAAGGAAATCATCAAGGAGGGAGAATAATCATGCCGGAATATAAAAGACCAAAATCACTGATGCCCATGGCAACAAGTTATTGCCCGGGCTGTATGCACGCTCTTGCGACCAGGCTTGTCGCCGATGCCATCGACGAGCTTGATCAGGTAAATAACGCCATCAATGTTGTTTCGGTCGGTTGCTCCGCCCTGAATCTTTATACCTGGAGCGGAGACGTAATCGGTGCGGCGCACGGACGCGCTCCCGCCGTTGCAACGGGTTTGAAGCGCTGTTTACCCGACAGACTTGTTTTCACCTATCAGGGTGACGGCGACCTTGCCGCAATCGGTCTTGCCGAAATCATGTCGGCGGCGAACAGAGGCGAAAACTTTACCGTAATTTTTGCGAACAACCAGACCTACGGCATGACGGGCGGTCAGATGGCTCCGACAACGCTGATCGGTCAGAAAACAACCACAACCATTTACGGACGTGATCCGAAAACAACGGGTTATCCGCTTCAGATGTGCGAGCTGATCTCCGTTTTAAAAGCGCCCGTCTTTGTTGCAAGATATGCACTCAATTCTCCTAAAGGCGTTGCGGACGCCAAGAAAGGCATCAAAAAAGCTTTTGAACTTCAGCTTGCCGGAAAAGGCTTCACCTTTATTGAGCTTTTGACGAACTGCCCGACAAACTGGGGCATGACGCCGCTGAACACGCTGGAATACATGAACACGAACACGATCCCGTACTTTAAGCCGGGCATCTATAAGGACGAGGAGGGTGAAGTAAAATGAAAAAATCATTTGTCTTTTCAGGCTCAGGCGGACAGGGAATCATGAGCGCCGGCATTATGCTCGCTCATACTGCGATCGACATGAGCAAACATTCAACCTTTCTTCCCGAATACGGTCCGGAGCAGCGAGGCGGCAGCGCAAAATGTACCGTTATCATCAGCGACGACGAAATCATCTCTCCGCTTACCAAAAAGTGTGATACGCTTGTTGCCATGAACGAACAGGCTTATGCAAAATTTGCCGAATCCATCAAGGAGGGCGGACTGCTTGTTATTAACTCAAGCCGGATCAAGTCCGAGCCCGACCGGAATGATGTGAAAATTCTTGCTGTTCCCGTTGACGATGTTGCGTTGGAGCTCGGCTCTGTAAAGGTTGCCAACACGGTCATCATCGGTGCGCTTATCGGTGCTACCGGTATAGTCAGCAAGGAAGTATTCATAAAGAGCCTCGAGGATAAATTCAAAACCAAAAAGCCCGAGGTGCTCGATCTGAATCTCAAGGCGCTTGAAAAGGGAATCGCTTACGGCGAAGCCCATAAAAAATAAATAGGGGGAATACCACTATGTCAAAGTATTCATTCGACACAAAATTCAGCGTACTGATGAAAGATCCCGATGTTATGGCAATTGTTGACGATCTTTGTCCGGAAATTGTCAATCATCCGATGAAAAATCTTGCATTGTCTTTAGGATTTACTCCGAATCAGGCTATGATGGTGCTTTCTAAGATGTACAGCAAGGAAAAGATCGAGGAGTTCAGACAAAGGCTGGAAGCGATCGAATAAATCACAAAAAAACGCCTGCCGTGGATTTACCACAGCAGGCGTAAATTTTTCGGTCAATTATTCCTCGTTTGCGTCTTCATCGTCTTCGTCAAGAATTTCGAATTCGATATCTGCACCGCAGTTCGGACACTGGCAAACGCCGTCGTCATCAATGCAGTCAAGATCAATGCAAACATCCTCGTCACAGGCGGGACAATGGATTTCGACGCAATCGCAATCACAGTCGCAGTCATCGTCACAGCAGCAATCGCAGTCGTCGTCGCCGTATACAAAGCCTTCTACGTCACCGAGATCCTCGTCGATTTCTTCAACATAATCGGAAAGATCCTCGAAATCTTCCTCCATATCGCTGATCTCCGATGCGATTTCATCAAGTGTGTCAACGATAGCGGAAAAGAGCTTGCCTTCCTTGCTGTCGTCGTCAATGTCAAGACCTTCCATAAGGCCTCTTAAATATGCAACTTTTTCTGATACTGACATAAGTGATCATCCTTTCAAGTGAATTTCCGGCTTTTGCGTGAACAGGATTATGCTCTGCCCATGTATTCGCCGGTTCTTGTGTCAATCTGGATCATTTCGCCCTCATCAATGAAAAGGGGAACTTTAACCTCAGCGCCGGTTTCGAGCGTTGCGGGCTTCGTTGTGTTGGTAGCGGTGTCGCCCTTGAAGCCGGGATCGGTCTTGGTGACCTGAAGCTCAACAAAGTTCGGCGGCTCAACACCGAAAACGTTGCCTTTGTAAGAAAGAATCTTACAAACCATGTTTTCTTTTAC
>JBJFHV010000471.1:0-6056 GCA_051894015.1 Acutalibacteraceae bacterium
CCTCTTACGAAAAAACAGATGACGTCGGCGATCGAAAAGCCGATTCTGATTCGCAAAAATACACTTTTGCGTTCTAATCACGTTTTCGGCGGAAACGTATTCTGGACCGAGGATCTGACGGCGGTCAACGCCATGAATGAACAGCTTCGGGAGATCGGAGAGCATCTTTCACAGGAAAGCGATCTGATCAAGGCGGAAAACGAGATGAAAGAACAGCGGGTGAGGCTTGAAGAACAGAACCGGTTATATGACAGCATCGCCGTTTTTCTCAAGCCGTATCTTGACCGGATTGACAGTCTCATTTCAGATGAAACTCATTTCAAAGAGAACCTGAAAACAGCGATGGTTCTCAACTGTTATATCAAACGCCGCGCCAATCTGATTCTTCTCGGCGACGCAAAAGAAACCCTTTCGGCAGAGGAACTGTATCTGAGCATCAAGGAATCATGTGAATACTTAAAGCTCTGCGGCGTGTCCGGCTTTGTCGGTTTGCCGGCGGAAAATTTTTCGGCGCCGAAAGAGCAAATCGGCTTTGCATTCGATTTCTGGCAGCTTTGGGTTGACGAAGGAATCGGGAAGCTGACAGCGATAACGGCGGATATTTTTTCCGGGAACGAAGGATTTGGCCTGAAAATCTGTGCTGATGCAACGGACGGCACGGTTGACGAGGAAAAATATGTCGAAACGCTTTCGGTTCTCGGTGGGTCGGTCCGTATTGAACGGGAGGACGAGACCGTTTTTGTCTGTCTGTGTTTTCAAAAGGACGGTGAAAGAAGTTGAACGGTTTTTCATATCTTCCCGATTACGGGAAAACGGCAGTGCTGATTCTTTATACCCTTATTGCTTTGGCAGAGCTATACGGCATTGTCAATTCGATCGCTTATAAAAACAAAAGCCGTGACACTGCTTTTACTGCTGTGCTTTTTCTGCTTACGATGTTTCATCTGACAGTGCTGACGATGGATCTCAACGGTATTTCTTCGAGCGCTCTTGTCCGGAAAACGGCATCTGTTCCGATGGTTTTTACAGGCTTTGTGATGATTCTTCAGCTTCTGGCGGCGATCGGTTTATCGTACCGTATGTATCGCCGATACCGGACGAACGTCACCGAAATGTCGATTAAAGACGGAGCCGATAAGCTCCCGACGGGAATCTGTTGTTTTGATTTAAGCGGCAGACCGAAGATGACGAATCACTGTATGCAAAATCTTTGCCGTGAGCTGACGGGAGAATATCTGCTCAATGCCAAGGAGTTCTGGCAAAAGCTTCAAAGCGGAAAAGTCAATTGCGGCAATACGCCCGTCAAGACGGGAGAGGAGCCGATCATCATTCTTGAAAGCGGAGAGGTGCGCCGTTTTGCGTGCCGTGAAATTATTCCGGGGAAAAAACCGGTTTATGAAATTTCGGCGGCGGATATCACTGAACAGTACGCGTTAAGCCGCCAGCTGATGGATTCCAATACGGAGCTTGAAGAGATGAAAAAGCGCCTTCTTCGCTTCAACGAAAATGTCACCGATATCACAAGGGAAAAAGAAGTGCTTGCCGCAAAAATCAGGATTCACAACCGACTCGGAAAGACGCTTCTGATTTCCGGACGGTACCTTGAATCCGAAGAAGCCGGAATCAGCCGCCGGGAAATATCCGACATGTGGAAAAGCAACATTTCTTTTCTGCTCGGGGAAGCTGAACAGCCTGACCGTGACGAGACGGTTGACGAGCTGAATGAGGCGGCGGATGCGATGGGAATTTCGCTTGATATAACGGGCAGTCTGCCCGAAAGCGACAATACGGCGAAAAGCCTGATTCTCATCGGTGCGCGCGAATGTCTGACGAATGCGGTTCACCACGCAAAAGCCGCACGGCTTCGCATTTGCATTTTTAAGGAAAACGGTTATAATATAGTTGAATATACCAATGACGGGATTCTCCCCGAAAAAGAGATTGCCGAGGGCGGCGGGCTTTCTTCTCTTCGCAAAAAGGCCGAAGATGCGGGCGCGCTGATGACGGTCGAGTCGAAGCCGCGGTTTTGTTTACGGCTGAAAATCCCAGAAAAGAGAGACTGAAAGCAGAATAAGGCTTTTTTGCCGGAAGAAAGGATCGGTGAATCATGACAAAGGTTATGGTGGTTGAAGATCAGGCGATGCCCAGACAGCTGTTCGAGACCTTTATCAATTCCAGCGAAAACTATTGTCTTGTCCGCTCAATCAAAAATGCCGACATGGCACAGCTTTATTGTGAAAGCGACGAAATTGATCTGATATTGATGGACATCTGTACCGCCATGAACGCAAGCGGACTGGAGGCGGCGTGTGAGATCAAGAAAAAGTTTCCTCAGATTAAAATTATTATCGTCACGTCCCTGCCGGAGGTATCGTATCTCAAGCGGGCAAGAGAAGCCGGGGTTGACAGCTTCTGGTACAAAGAAATCAGCCGCGAACCGATTCTTGAACTGATGGACAGAACGATGGCGGGCGAGTCCGTCTATCCGGACAGCACACCGGTTGTTCCGTTCGGACTGACCGAAAGCAGCCGGTTTACCGAGCGTGAGTTCGAAGTGCTTCGGGAGCTGACAAGCGGCGACACCAATGCCGCCATCGGAGAGCGGCTCGGTATGTCGAAGCATACGGTAAGAGATTACATTCAGACCATGCTCGAAAAAACGGGATTTCGTTCCCGGACGGAGCTTGCCGTTAAGGCAAGAGAAAGCGGACTGGTAATCCTTGATAAGCAAAAAAAATAATCCCTTCACGAATGAGGGGATTTTTTCTTTTTTCGGTTGCTTATCAGCCGAGATGCAGCGTAAAGCCGAGAAGCACATAATCGGCTTTTTTGTTTTCCTTACCCGAAAGGTAGGACTGAATGATCGCCTGCATGGCGTTCACGTCAGGTGTGTCGGTCAGAATATACGCGTTCAGACCGCTTTCTTCGGCGTTGACGAGATAGCTGTATTCGCCTTTGTCGGTGACCTCGCCGCTCTTGTCACGCTTAAAAAGACGGTACTTTCCGTCCGTGAAATAAAGGTCGTCGAATTCAACGTTTTTGCCGCTGTAGGACGCAACGCGGACAAACGCATTTTTGCCTTTTTGGCTTTTGGCAAGGAAGCTGTCCCACGGCTTGGTGTCGCCCGTCGGCTTGTTGTCGGTCAGCACAAGCACGCCGTCCTTTTTGGCCTGTTCGGCGGTGTAATCCGACGAAACCGAAGAAAAGCCGGTATAGTTTCCGTCCTCATCAAGTGAGGGTGCTGTCACCGTATCTTTCGAACACGAGCAGAAAGCACAGACGAAAAAAGCGACAGTTAAAAATACACAGACAGCTTTGAAAAATTTATGTTTCATATGTTTTTTCTCCTTTGGCGGTTACTGGTATTATAGTACCACCTCGGGTTTTTGCTGTCAAGCGAATTTTCAGCCGCCGCTTGAGGCAACCTCTGAAAACATCCCGGCATTCGTCATAGCACCCAACGAATGCCGTCTTTGTCGTTAAAATTCCTTGAAATACACAGAGTATTCCTGCGTCATTTTGCCTAAAATCCGACATCATTTGTGCACTATGCCAAACGCCTTGAGTTTTCAGGGGTTGCCTATGCCGATGCCGTACGGAAAAAGAGGGGGTAATATCCGGAAAGCATCAGCCGAGTTCATCAAGGTCAACCTTTGCGGTTTTTTCGCCGCTTGCGATCGAATACCGATACATTTCGCCGTCCGCAACAGCGTAGAAGTTTTCGCCGATATAAGCGCCCGTGAAGTCGTAAAGATAATCTTCGCTTTCTTCCGGTACGGTGTAGGCGGCAAGCTCGGAAAGCTTTCCGTTTTCGGCGCTGATATGAAGATAGCGGTAGGTGAAGACCATATCGTAGCTCTGTGTACGGTAGTTGAAGTGCTCTCTTGTCTTGGCCGCCGGGATATAGAAGTCGGTTGCACTTTGTCCCATGATAAAGGACTTCGGATTGCTCAGCACGTTGCTGTCGGTATTTTTGTAGCTGAGCGAGTCGTTCACGGTCGGGTTTAACGGGTCGCTGATGTCAAAGAGGGTGATTTTCAGCGAATTATAGTCCGCGCTCGAGTCGTCGCCGTCATAGCCGATGCCGACAAGAAGATTGTCACCGATCGGGTGCAGATATTCCGAAAAGCCGGGCAGCTTGACCTCGCCTAAGATTTTCGGGTTCTTCGGGTCGCTTACGTCAATAGCAAACAGCGGGTCGGTGTTGCGGAACGTGACGACATAGGCGATATTGCCGATAAAGCGTGTGCTTTTGATCTGCTCGTCGTGGGCAATGTCGGTAAGCTTTCCGACAATTTCAAGCTTTTCGTCAAGAATGTAAAGACTGCTGATGTCCTCGTCCTTTTTGTAGTCATAAGCGGTTGTGGTGATCCGCAGATAGCCGTCCTTTTCGTCAAGGCTGTAATTGTCCTCAACAAAGCCGGGAACCGTTCCCGCAGTCTTCTTTTCGACCGTTCCGCTCTTTAAACTGAAAGAGAAAATATCCGTTATGTCTCTGTCGTCGGAATAGTTATTGCTTAACACATACAGCGTGTCTGACGTGCAGTAGATTTCATCACTGTAACCGACAAGGCTGAGGGTGCTGACTTTCGGGTCGTTTTCCGTGACGGAAAAGCCGCTGATAACGGTCTGGCAAGCGTAGTCGTCGTTGTTCGGGAGGACATAAACACAGCCGCAGGAGACTTTTTCGTCCTTGACCGACGGAATCGCTTTCTTCTCAAGATCAGAGCTGCTCGTGATGCGGTAATCGGAAATCAGATAGACATACCCGTCAACCAGGCGGCTGTTGTTGTAATTGCCGTCCTGCGTGAACGAAGTGACAAGGGAAATGTGGTTCTTGTCGGAAATGTCGAAAAGAGAGACAACGGTTTCGGTGGCTTCATACGGAAAGCAGAAAGACCTGCTGCTGTAGACATAGTCCACCGTCTCGTCAGAGTATGAGTATTCGCCTTTTTTGCATTGCGTGCCGAAAACAACAAGGCGGTTATCGGTCAGGTACATTTCAATCGCGCCGTAATCTGCGCCGCCGTTAACGGCTTCCAGTTCCTTGACAAACACGGTTTTCATGCTTTCGGTGTCGACTACGGAAAGGCGTTTTTCTTCCGAAATCACATAAAGATACCGTCCGTCGTTCTTGATGATGTCCGCTTCGTCCACGCCGTCAACCTGCGTGTTGGTTTCGGAGTAGGAAGCGCCGCTTTCCTTGTCGGCAGTAGGAGCCGATGCAAAACTTTCTTCCGCCGAACCGCTTGCGACGGCGCCGTCTGCGGCGTTACCGTACGCTTTCGGGACGTCGTTCGTGCCGATATCGGAGGCAGGACGGCTGTATTGAATATTGCCCTCGGGCCCTGCGGCGGCGTTCGCAACCGTCGTCCGGCCATAAAACGTAAGCTTGCGGTTTAAAAAGCTGATGAATTCGTCCTCGTTCTGAAAGGACATCAGGCCGTTTTCGTCCCTGCTCAGACCTTCGTCTACGGTCGTCAACGGATGTCCGGATTCGGCTTCGGTCGGTCCCGGCTCGGTTTCGGGCTCGGTTCCGGCTTCGACCGCCGCAAAGGCGGACGGCGCTGTGGTCCCGGCAACAGTGGGCTTGCCGACCTTTGAAGAGACAGCGACCGCCATGACGATCAGGGCAAGGACCGCCGCCGAAGAGAGAATGGCAGCCATTTTTCTTTTGGGTCTGAGCGGTCGGATTGAAGAAGCCTGATTGCCCGCTTTTTCCTTGAGTTTCCCAACCATGTTCTCCTTGAACAGCTCTTCGGGGAGGGTTACGCTGTCCGAGTCAAACATGGCCTGTATGTCATCGTAATTTTCTTTTTTCATGAATCATTACAACTCCTTTCTGAAGGATATCGGTGAGATGTTCAGTTTTATATGTATGCTGATTTCAGGACGGGACACAGAATTGTACACGCAATATTATGTCAGATGCTTGCGAAGCTTTGCCGCCGCTCTTGAAAGCCTTGAACGGATTGTCGTATCCTTTTCGCCGGTCATTTTGCTGATCTCGCGGCTGGTATAGCCAGAGACGAACGAAAGCAGAACCGTTTCCCTTT
>JBJFHV010000472.1:0-6046 GCA_051894015.1 Acutalibacteraceae bacterium
CGAAGAATCCGATACGGCAAGCACCGTCCCCGCAGGGCCGTTTCCGTTGAGCTTCACGGTCACACTGTCGTCTTTTCCTTTCAGTGCGCTTCCCATAAGGCTTGCGGCGGTAAGAAGCCGACCTAAAGCCGCACTTGTCACGGCGGAGGTCTTATGAATTTCCGCCGCACGATTAACAATATCGGTCGTATCTGCCGCCATAACGGTCAGATCTCCCATTTTCGAAATACATCGGATAAGCTTACCCATAACCTTATATCTCCTTTTCGGGCAATTGATACTCGAGCTGTGTGCCGTGCTTGCGGCAGACGAAAAGCGCCCGTTCGCTTGTTTCACTAAGCGGCTGTTCGGTATCGGCATCAAAAATCCGAAGAACCTCAAAGCCGAATTCTTCCGCCCATTTTTCAAGCGTTTCGATTTCGTAGCCTCTTTCCGTAAATTCTTCGCTACAGCGGTAATAGGTGTCCTTGTCGCTTTCGTCCTGCTCAAAAAAGTCCAGACAGATGTCGGTCGAGCCGTCTTTTTTGTTATATGTATTCTGCCACACGCAGTAAACCGTATCCAGATCATACACAAAAGTGTTGTCCGCAAGCACCGTCTTGTGCTTGTACGGCGTGTTGACATCAAAAACAAACAGCCCCTTGTCGTTCATGAAAAGCGAAACCTTTTCAAAAATCTTTCTGACATCCGCTTCGTCCGTCACATGGTTGATGCTGTCAAGCGTACAGACGGCGGCGTCAATCGTACCGAACAAATCAAGCTCCTGCATTTTTTGGCAAAGAAAAACAATGTCGGAGCCGTTTTCGATTTTCTTTTCCTGCGCGACAGACAGCATGTCCTCGGAAGCGTCAACTCCGATAACATCGTAACCTTTTTCTTCCAGCAAAAACGACAGCGTACCCGTTCCGCACGCCATATCAAGCAAAATCCCCTCACCGACGCCGTTGTCGCAGAGGAGATTATGAATCGAAACACACAGTTTCTCATAATTGACGTTGTCGGTCAGTAAGTCGTAATAATAAGCGAAATCACCGTATCCGGGCATAGGCTTACCCTTCGGGCTGTTCTTTTTTAAACAGCATTTCGTATCCGCCCTTACCGAAGGCAAGCGAACGGTTGACACGGCTTATGGTGGCAGTGCTGGCCCCTGTCTGGGCAACAATGTCGCTGTACACCTTCTTTTCGCTGAGCATTTTTGCAACAACAAGACGCTGTGAAATAGAAGCTAATTCCATCTTTGTGCAAAGGTCATCGAAAAGGGCCTCACATTCCTCCATCGTCTCAATATTGAGAATCGTCTGAAACAGATAGTTGATATTCTCGTCTACATTTTTGTTAGCCATGGTTTTCTCCTTATATCCATTCTATAAAAAGTACATAGTAACCGACTATGCTACAATCGCATTTTAACACATTAAACTAAAAAAGTAAACGGTATTTTGAACAAATGGCGAACATCTTTTTCGTTGACTGTGACGATTTTTTCGCGATAAATTGAAAATTTTAAAAAAATTATGTATAATGGATTAAAAATATTTTTTAAGGGTGAAGAAAATGAATCTTTTGGCTATCACTCACGCGGGAAGAGTTACCATTACCGTCTTTGTTGTTTTGGCTGTTGTTTTACTTGTGCTGTATCTTGCTCTGGGCGTTGTATTTTTTCTGATCGCTCTCGGTTCCAAGCGCAGAGAGGACGAGACGGTGCCAAGCAAAGACAGTCTTTTTGACCGCAACAAGGACAATATCAACCTCAAAAACGGTTACAGGTGGTACGACGAAACCTATAAACAAAAGGTGACGATCGAATCAAGAAAAGGCAAGACCCTCCACGCGGTCGAGTTCCGCAATCCGTCCAACAGCAACGTCTGGGTCATTTGCATCCACGGCTGGACAAACGTCAAGCGCGAAATGTCAAGCTATGCCATGGAGCATTACAGACGCGGCTTCAATGTTCTGATTCCCGACCTGCGCGGCCACGGCGACAGTGAAAGCAAGTTTGTTTCCATGGGCTGGCTCGACCGGCTCGATATTGTCGATTGGACAAACAGCATTGTAAAGGAAAACCCGAGAGCAAGAATTATTCTCCATGGTGTTTCCATGGGCGGCGCAACAACGATGATGACAACGGGCGAAAAATTGCCCGAAAATGTCGTTGTTGCGATTGAGGACTGCGGTTTTTCCGGCGTCAAGGACATTTTTACCGATCAGGCGATCCGGAAGTATCATCTTCCGCCAAAGCTTGTTATTCCTCCCGCAAGCTTTGTCAACAAAATTCTCAACGGCTTTTTCTTCGGCGAGGCTTCGACCGTAAAACAGCTGAAAAAATCTGTCACACCGACCCTTTTCGTTCACGGAGACAAGGACGATTTTGTCCTTCCCGAAAATCTCGGCAAGGTTTATAACGCCTGCGCCGCCAAAAAAGAAAAATACATATTCAAGGGTGCCGAGCACGCCGTATCGAACATCTGGTTCCACGAGGAATACTGGCAAGTCGTCGATGCATTTCTCGATAAGTATTTCTATCCGGCCGTTGCGGAAATGAAGTAAAAGAAAGCATTCAGAACAGTCCCTTTTAAGCGTTTTCCGTTTTTTCGAAAACGCTTTTTTACTTTTACGTCATATCTGTGTTGACTTTTGCATGAATTTTTTATAAAATATCGAAAAAAGAGGAGGGGTGCTATGTATTGTAAAAATTGCGGGACGAAGCTTGACGACAATGATATTTTTTGTTCAAA
The DNA here is from genome assembly GCA_051894015.1 of Acutalibacteraceae bacterium. GTDB lineage: Bacteria > Bacillota > Clostridia > Oscillospirales > Acutalibacteraceae > UBA6857. The sequence goes on from JBJFHV010000472.1 coordinate 2,736, forward strand.
TTGCGGCACACCCCGTGATCCGGTCCTTGGCGAAATAAAAGACAAGAAAGCTTTGAAAAATTCAACCGTCATTCTGATCGCCGCCGTTATGATCGTTTTGATGATCGGTGTAACTGTCGGAACGGTCGTTCATCTGAAATCCGGTGCTTCGGACAGCTATGAGGGAGCAGTGGACGCATTTATAAGTGCGGCATACCGTGACTTCAGTATCGACGAAGTTTCCGATCTGATGAATCCCGATGTGCTCAGCTACGCCGCAAGAGAAGCGGATATGTCAACCGATGAATATCAAGACGAAATTGCCGAAAAGCTGGATGGATTTCATGAGGACTGCCCGGACGAGGTTGATATGACTTATGAAATCACTTCGGAAAAGGTATTCGACGAAGATGTTGATGATATTAACGAAGATCTCAAGGACGGCGGATACCGGGGTGCAAAGGTCAAAGCCTACGCTGTTGTAAAAGTTACGCTCAATTACAGCGACGGATTCAGCGAGGACGATGAACTGATGCTTCTCAAAATCGGAAACGAATGGTATGTCACCGGTTCGTACATATTATTCGATTTGCAATTTTAAAACGGAGGGAATAAAAATGGATTGTTATAACTGTAAACGTGAAGTTCCCGAACACATTACCGTCTGCCCCTTCTGCGGTGCAGATCTGACTGTGCAGCCGAAAGCGGACAACAGCAAAGCCAAGAAGATTTTGCCGTTTATTATCACGGCTGTCGTTTGTCTTGCGGTCGGAATCGGCGTAGCTTTTGCTTTTACATCACGGGACAAAGCTATAGACAAACCCGAAACAACGGTTTCGTCACAGCAAGACGAAGCGGCCGAAGAAGCCGCTGCCGAAAAAACGGAACCGACTGTCACCGAAACAACCGTCGTAACCACAAAGGCACCGACAACCACCGTTACAACAACACAAGCGCCTTCCACATCTGCCGTTACGCCCGACAAATTATACCGGCCGGAAAAAAGCAAATTCTGCGATCAGTATGAAATGTACATCAGCGGCAATTTTGAGGGGCAGGAATATGCAAAAATGCGTTTCGGTCCGAGCAAATATGACTATAATGTTGTCGGTCAGATCGACAACGGCAGCGTCGTCACCGTTCAGACCCAAAGCGTAAACGGCTGGACGCTGATCTATTATGAAGGAAAAGAGGGCTGGGTCAGAACCGACTTTTTGTTCAACACTTATGACGAGTGCTTTAACAAAACGCCTGCCCAGAGCAGCACACCGGCACAAAACGGCGGTTCCGTTGTTTTACCTGACGAGGAATCGTGCGTATCCTACGCCGGCGTTGACGTAACCGGTCAGTATGACGGCGAACCTTTGAATATGAGAAGCGGCCCGTCGAGAGATTATGATCTGATCACCACCGTACCCGACGGCGCCACGATTGAGGTATGGGGATACTCCAACAAGACATCCGAGTGGATCTATGTCAAGTACAACGGCTACTACGTCTGGGGTTTAAGCAAGTACGTATACCTTGACGGTGTCGGCGACAAGCCCGTATTGTATCTGTATCCCGAAAAAGAAACCGACGTTGACGTAAAAGTCAGCCTGAACAATATGTACTTCACCTGCACCTATCCCGAATACGGAAACGGCTGGTCCGTCACAGCGAAGCCCGACGGCACTCTGATCAACAAAAAAGATAACAAAGAGTATTCCTACCTTTATTGGGAGCTCGGCGGAAAGCAGAATTACGATTTCTCGAAGGGCTTTGTCGTCAAAGGCAGCGACACCGCAGAATTTTTGCAGGAAGCTTTGTCCGAAATGGGACTGACGCCGAGGGAGTACAACGAATTCATCGTCTATTGGCTTCCGAAGATGCAAAACAATGAATATAATCTGATCTCTTTCCAGAAAGAAGAATACACCGACAACGTCAGACTTGACATTTCTCCGAAGCCGGACAGCACGCTGCGCGTTTTCATGGCGTACAAAGCACTTGACGAAGAAATCGAAATTGAGCCGCAGGAGTTTGAACCGTTTGAAAGAAAAGGTTTCACGGTTGTCGAATGGGGCGGCGCTCAGGTACAATAACCCGACGCACGACGGGTAGACAAAAGAATAAAAAAAGTGTATAATACAGGCAGTCTTTGAAAAAACGGTTATCATACCGCGTTCAAAGGCTGCCTATGTACATCTTTCCGAAAGGAGTCCTGCTTTTTTCGCAGGGACAGCTGATATGAAACGGATCCTTTCTCTTCTTGCCGTTTTGCTGATTCTCTTTAGCCTTTTCGGCTGCGGCGGCAAAAAAGAAGTCAACACCATTGATATTTCCGGCGCGAACGTTCCCGTCGGCGTTTATACCTACTATCTTGACAAGGTGATGTCCGACCCGAAAGCCTATTCGGTCAAAAAGAACGATGAAGCCTCCGTCAAGCAAGCTGCATTGGCCGAGTGCAAAAACTACACCGCCCTTTTCAGCTTCCTTCACAACAACGGTATCTCCATCGAATACCGGCTGAAAAACGAGGTTGCCGAAAATACGGAAAACATCTGGAATCTCTTTTCGACCTATTATGAAAAAATCGGCGTCAGTAAACAGGACATCAACAAGATCATGACCTACGAAGCCGGGAAAGAACAGCTCGTTCTTACCTATTACGGTGAGGGCGGCAAAAAGGAAGTCAGCGAAGACGATCTGAAACAAAAATTTGTTGAGCTTTATATCGGCTTCAAGGGCTTTGAATGTAAGCTCACCAAAGAGAACGCCAACGGCGAAACCGTCGAGATGACCGAACAGGAAAAGCAGGAAACCGAAACACAGCTTCGACAGTATGCCGACGAAATCGACAAGGGCGCGGACATCGACACGGTTTACGCAAAATACTGCAAAAGCAGGGGGCTTGTTGCCACCGAAGCACTCACGGTCAACATCACAAAAGAAAACGACCCGATGTATGACGACGACTTCTTTTCGAAAATGTCCACCATCAGCCACGGCAGAGCCGCCATTGTCAAAACCGGTTCAAGCATTTATGTGGTTCAAAGAAGCACGATTGCCACTTCGGACGAGGACGCGTTTGCGGTCTATCGGACAGATGTACTCAACGAAATGAAGATGCCGGCGGTGGAAAAGCTGCTTTCCAAAGTAGCTTCGGGTTATACCGTCACAGCCGACGAGAACGCACTTGACGAGATTTATCAGAAGCTGTCAAGCGTGAAAACACCGGCAAAAAGCGAAACAACAACAGGCAAGAAAACGGAAACAACAGCGAAATAAGCCGAAAACCGTTACCGGGCTATGCACCATGCACTGCCCGGTTTTTGTATACAAAAAACTAC